>NZ_JBHNYT010000004.1:0-277483 GCF_054960575.1 Pseudoalteromonas sp. PSi26
TGCTGTGGGCTCCACGACATTCTACTGCGTAGCGCACCGACTTCAAATACAAGCAAGCCCGTTCGAATTAATCGGGCTTTTTTACGTCTATAGAAAAGTAATATTCAGCACTTTCTTCTCTAAAGCGCAGCGTCTCTTAAGCTAAACGCCTCTTTGTGGACAGTGCTTTGGGCTATCAAATGCATTGAGCGATGGTAGTGAAGCACTTCACCGCTGTGGGTACTATGTTATTCTAATGCGTAGCGCATGGACTCCAAATAAGAGAAACCCGTTACAGCAATGTGATGGTTTTTTTGCTGTCTGGGGTTTAATAAATAGCCAAGAGCCCAAACCGCACTCAGTAGTGAAACAAAACAGAGCGAAGGCGATCACCGCGTAAGGCAGCCTTTATACACAATAATAATTTCTATTTCATGGTAACTTTTACAGATTTACTTCTCTATGTAATGATTTAAGGTTTATAACAATATAAAAAATACTAGCGATTAAAATAAGCGTATTGGATAATACTTCTTATAGAGAGAACTTATTATTGGTTTTGTTTAACTTTACTTGTTAAAAGTCCTTATGGGCTTTATGCTCTCCTTTTGCTAACGTTTTTACTCATTCAGGGTCCTCTATGTCTTTCCCCTTATTTATTGATGGCCCACCTTCTTTAATAGAGTTTACTCGTATCTACCTTGCTTTGTTTTATACATTTGTAGCAGGCTTTTATACCTATAGAATTATTTATATGACACGTACTGCGAAAGAAAACATTGTTTTTCCTGGAGTTAGGTATTGTGCAAGTTGGTGGAACCATACTGCGTTTAAGTTTTTTAGAGCCTTGATATGGTTTGTATGTGTGTTGCGAGTATTTCTTCCTTCGCTTGATAATTACCTAGGGCTTTTTACTGGTTTGAATGATTGGCCAGGTGTTATGTTTGGCAATGTACTTTTGACAGCAGGCTTTGCTTTATCTATGCTTGTTCATTTCAATATGGCCTCATTATGGCGTTCAGGGGTTGATCCAAACGGTCCACGGGAATTAAAAACAAAAGGGTTATATCAGTTTTCTAGAAACCCTATGTATTTGGGCGTGATAGCCGCTCAAATTGGATTTTTCTTAGCGTTGCCAAGCTTATTTAGTTTAATATGCTTAGCCGTTGGGGTCGCAGCTATTTACAGGCAAACTCTGGTAGAAGAAAAGCATTTAACAGAGAGCTTTACCGCTGAATATAAAGAATATTCACAGGTAGTCCCTCGGTGGTTTTAATTGTGCGTTACTCTTCAATGAATTCGCTGATAAACACATTTTTTGAAACTGGTTTAGAAAAGTAATAGCCTTGAATATAATCACATTGCATCTGTTTTAGTAACATGTACTGCTCTTGTTTTTCTACTCCCTCAGCAACTACTTCTACATTTAAGTTATGGGCCATTGTGATAATTGCCCTTACTAGTGCAATGCTATTATCATTTTTTTCTATATCCTTTATAAATGAACGATCTATTTTAAGGATGTCGATATCTAATCGTTGCAAGTATGCCAGTGATGAGTAACCCACGCCAAAATCATCAATAGCAACATCTATCTGAAATTCACTGAGGCGTTTGAGCTGTCGTTTTATTTCTGAATCAGTTCCCATTAGGGTGTTCTCTGTTACTTCTATTAAGACAGAGTGTTCGGGTAAATTGAATTGTTCGCTTGCCTGTATCCATTGCTCAACCCACTCACCAGAGCGATCAATCTCCAATGGTGAGGTATTAATACTAACTTGTATAAGGCGTTTAGATAATTTATTGAACAAAGTGCAGTCTTTTATTGCTTGCGATTTCACCCAGCGGCCTATGTCGCTTATTAAGCCATTTTTTTCTGCAATAGGGATAAATTCATTAGGCCCTATTAATCCTTTTTGTGGATGATTCCAGCGGATCAATGCTTCGGCTTTAGTAATGCTCTTACCATCAACAGAAAAAATAGGTTGATAGTACAATTCAAACTGATTTTCTTTTAAACCAAGTTTTATTTCTTCTATGAGTTTTCTTTTCTCAGTGGCTTTTTCTTCAATTGAATAAGAGAAAAACTCGTACCTATTTCTACCTTTCTTTTTAGACAAATACATTGCTTGGTCTGCACGTTTTACAAGCTTTTCTACTGTACTACCATGCTCAGGATAAAGAGTAATCCCAATACTTGCGGTAACACATACAGTTTCTTCTTTTAATTGTATCGGTTTTACTAATGCTTGTTTGATTTTATCAGCAACTTTAACAGCGATTGTTTGGTTAGCGTTTTTTAAAATTAATGTAAATTCGTCTCCGCCTAATCTTGCAATTATATCCTCATCTTTTATGCATGCTTTGAGTCTATTGGCTACATGATGTAACAGTAAATCTCCGTAGTCATGGCCTAGGCTATCATTAACGTCTTTAAAACCATCAAGGTCTAAAAATATCAATGCAAAGCTTGTATTGTCATTACTGATAAGCGTTTGTATTTCTTCGTAGAAAAAACGACGATTAGGTAAGTCGGTTAAACCATCTTGGTATGCGTAGCGGTGAAGTTCGCTGTTAGCATTTTCAAGCTCTTGGGTACGTGTTTTAACTTGATTTTCTAAAGCGTGTTCACGTTGCTCTATTGTATAGAGCATATCGTTAAAACATACGGTTAATTCGCCAACCTCATCATTAGAGAGTTGCTCGGCACGTAAACTATAGTCATTTGATTTAGTGATGTCGTTAGCTGTTTGAGCTAAATATAAAATGGGGCTTAAAAAACGACGCCTCAGTAACAATGAAATAATTAGGCTGACAGCAAAGGATAGTAGCGTGAGACTAATTATAAACTTTACATAAAAATCTATTCGATTATTGATATAGCTATTGTTAGCATAGATTACTAATTCGCCAACGTTGTTACCATCTATAGTCAGTTGTTTTTTTACTTCAACAGCATGCTCAACATTATCGGATAACATGTGCGAATTAGTTTTTGCTACAATATCTCCAGTTCGATTAGTAACAATAGCAGAGATTACATCTGTACGAGTAAGAATAGGCTTTATTAGTTCTTGAATTGCTTCTAAATCTTCAAAGATAAGTGCGGTGGCTATATTTGGAGACATCATGTTTGATAGAGAGTTTAGACTTTCTATTTGTTCGCCTTTTGCACTGCTTAATTCGTATGTACCAAATGCTACAGTTACAATACTACTTGATATAAATGCTACGCTCATCAGTATAAAAAGCAGCTTTTTACTAATAGTGTCTAAGGTGAATAGTCTTTTCATTCTAACTATCCACAATTCGCGCAAGGCGTAATACTTTAGAGCTTATTGTTAAGCCATTTGATTTAAGGTTATTAGGTGATATTTCGAAACGGACCTTACCGCTTGATAGAAAAAATCTTATGTGACCATTGTTTTCTATAAATCCGTCACTTTCTCCCACTAATAAAATATTTTGATAAGTTAAACCAGGAGTATTCACCCAATCTTGGTATGTTTTTGATGTAATGAATACCATGTTGCATTGTGTTAGTGAGCTACTATTAAGTGATATGTGTTTATTTACTAATGGGCGCTTTTTAATACTGCGCTTAGTGAGTGCAACATCAGCAATGTTGATGAATGTTTCGTCTGGGCTACATAATGTAAAGTTATTACTATGGTACGTCGGTGTTACCCAGTTTGCAAAGCGAGCAAAGTTATATAAAAAACCAGCCTTGAGCATATACTCTTTCTCAGTCGCAGCACTATTAGCACTAAAAAATAGTGTTAATGTAATTAATAGCCCGTTGAGTAAAAGTTTTAATAGCTGCATTAAATAATCTTAAAAACTGGCTTTAATTGAAAATGTTATACATTCATCAATGTAGTTAGACAGTGTGTAGGTTTCACGAGTGTTGTTATATTCTATATGGGAGCCTGCAAATAAGTTTTTACCCGACAAAGCCGAAGACCATGTTTGATTAATTTGATAATTCCAAGTTATATCCATTGTTGTGTAGCGGTCGGTATTATAAGCGTCTGAGTTTTCAACTCTAAGCGTTGCAAAAATGGTATGTTTATTAAAAAGCGTATAGTTTACTTTGCCAAATACTTGTCTATTAGTTGAATCAAAACCTATAGTTGGTGTTGCTCCCTCGGGTAAATCATAATCAATTTTTGTATAGCTATACCCTAGTTCTGTACTTAGGTTATTCAGCGGTTGCCAGGTTGCAACTATATCAAACCCGTTAGTTGTTGTTTCACCCTGCGAAACAACATCAAGATCGACACGAGTTTGAGTAAGCGCAAATGCCGCTTGTTCAAATTGACCGAGCTGAAAAAAACGTATAGCAGGTAGAAACTGATTGGGGTCGGTGTTAAATCTAATCGCTGCTATATTATCGGCATCTGTATGGAATGCGGACAAATCGAGAGACGTGTTATTTTCTTCAAAGCGGTAGCCTAATTCGTATGAAACGTAGTTTTCTGATTCAACTTTGTCGTTGCCATTGAGGTAAGTGGCAATCGCATATTCATCAATAGCTTTAATGCCAGTACTTCCACCAAGAGCCTCTTCTACAACTGTCCCATTCACTTTGTAGTCATCATTAAACTCTATCAGGGTAGGTGTACGCACACTTCTGGATATAGCGCCCCATATTAGATGGCGCTCTTGTGGCTTATAGATAACCCTAGCCGATGGTTGGTTTTCCCAGCCAGTTAAATCATTGTGGTCGAGCCTAGTGCCGACAACTAAATCAAGATAATTGGGTATAACATTATATTGGGCTTGGATTAATCCACCATATTGTTGAAGATTGTCTAGGTCTTTATCACTGTCTAAAAATACACTTTCCTCGAAAGATATTTTGTTATATCTGTAATTCAAGCCCCAATCTAGCTGCAAAGAGTCATATAAAAAGTTCATTTGGTAGTCTATATCTATAGATTCAAAGTTTTCTTTTATATATGTTTGGTTGCCACTTTGCTTTAGCCATGACACTTGCAACATTTGGTTTGCGTCGGGAGATATTCTATTTTCTAGGCGTGCCATAACACGAGAATCAGTACGTGATAAGTCTCCAGAAAATGAAACGTTTTTATTGGTCTCGTCAATAACTCCACGGTAGTTTTGGCCTAAGTTAGAGTGTGTAACATCACCTTGTATTAAAGCAGACCACTCGTCGCTTGGTGTAAAGTCAGCACGCAAACCCAAAGAATGTTGTTTGGCTGTGTCGCTAGGCGTGAGTGAAATCCCTTTTTTTGACTCATTAGCGTCTTTTACATGACCATAAATACGGTAACTGCCTTTATTACTTAAGTCGCCGCCATATCGCGCGTTAGCATCAATATTTATTTGATTACCGGTAGTCGCATTCGCGTAGGCGCCACGAGTATCAATACTGTTTTTAGTAATAATATTGATCACACCATTATTTGCATTTGTGCCCCACAATAGGCCGCCTTGACCGCGAATAACTTCTATTCGTTCAATATCATAAAGTGGGACATTCAGTGTTTCCCAATAGACAGCAGCAAATTTAGGTGTATATAAGCTTTGCCCATCAACCATGACTAAAAGCTTGCTTGAAAATCGAGACGCAACACCGCGCGAAGAGATTGCCCATTGATTATTATCAAGTTGCCTAACGATAAGTCCAGGTACCATTTTTAATGCTTCTGGTACTGAGTTTGCGCCAGATTTATTAATTTGCTCTTTACTTAAAACATAAATAGACGAGGCTGTGTCAAATGCAGATTGAGCTCGCTTCATTGCCGACGTTACTTGAACATCCATTTCCATTAGTGCACTAAGATCGAGTTCTGCATCTTCAAAAGGATCTGCAATTACAAGCGGCGATAAAAACAATAATGGCCATAGTGATTGATGCGAAATTTTCACTAAGGAACTCCTACCTAGTCATAAATTATATAAGCGAAATTGCTTTTCTTAAAAATTTGAAGAACATTACATTAACATTATGAATAGTGTAAATATAGCAAAAATACGTTGCTACTTTTTATGTGAGCCTTTAACTTTTTTCAATATATCATTAGCTTATAAAGCAACCACAATTAAAAGTAAACCATAACTAACGTATACACAGCTTCATTAATACTAGTTTTAAATGATTAACAATACATATTATCTTTAAACAAAAGTATTAAGTCCATATTTAATTGTTTTTTATATCAACTAAAAGCGGATGATTTTTACACTTAACGTAAGTTCATAAAGTTAATTTAACAAAAAGTAGCTTTGACTTATTTTATATTTGGAGCTGTTGAAAGCAGCAAGTGCATCACAAGGCTTATCAAAACTGGTTCAGCGTTGAAAAATAAATTAACCTTACTTTATTAACCTTTAACAAGATTATTTTTATATGAGTTTTATTTTTTCTGCACTGCTAGCTAGCCTTCCTGCTTTACCTGAGCCTGTTGCAAACAATGCAGTAGCTAAAGTTACAGCGCAAAATAACACCTATTTCTTAAGCTTTATGGGCTTAGCTTCAAATAAACAATTTAGTGATGTACATAATAAAGTGTGGGCATTAAAGCTGGGAGAAAGCCAATGGCAGGCTAAATTGGCAGTACCTTCTAGCTTGCCAATTAAGGGGCGTTTAGCAAGTACAGCAGTTGGTATAGGCAAATACGCTTATGTATTTGGTGGCTACACTGTTGCTGCAGATCACACGGAAATATCGAGCCCCGACGTGTATAAATACAATATAACCACAAATAGTTATACGCAACTCAAGTCTATGCCAGTCCCAGTAGATGACAGTGTGGCGCTAAGCTACAAAGAGCGTTACATATACCTTATTAGCGGTTGGCACAACGATGGCAACGTAAATTTAGTACAGGTTTACGACACACATACCAATAAATGGCAGCAAGCTTCACCGTTTTTAGGTGAGCCTGTTTTTGGCCAAGCTGCGGCTATTAGTGGGAACACTATTATTATATGTGATGGAGTAAAAACCCAAGCAAATCCAAATTCACGCCGCTCTTTTGCAGGGGTTGCACAGTGTTTAAAAGGCACAATAAATGTCAACAACCCACAAAAAATAGATTGGCGAACGCTGCCACACCCAACAGGCGAAGCACATTATCGTATGGCTGCTACAAGCTATAATGGCCATATTTACATGCTAGCTGGCTCAAGCAACCCCTATAATTACGATGGCATTGGTTATAACAAAAAGCCAGCTCCAGCAAGTCGTCATGCATGGCGCTTTAATATTAAAAATAATACATGGCAAGTCATGCAGCCACTTAAAACCGCAACGATGGATCACCGAGGCTTACTAGAGCATAACGGTATTTTATATCGTATTGGTGGAATGAATAACCAACAGCAAGTTATTAATGATGTGCTAGGTTACGAGGTTAAATAATGAATACGCTTTATATTACCGGCGCAGGGGTAAGCGCGGCTAGTGGTATACCCACGTTTAGAGGGGAAGAAGGATTTTGGACTATAGGCAGTAAAAACTATACGCCTATGGAAATGGCAACGCGCGCAATGTATCAAAATAATCCACGCGAGTTTTTAGCTTGGTATTACAACCGTTTTGCAACGTATCGTAACCATGGCCCTAATGACGTGCATCATTGGTTGAGTGATAAAAACTTAATAACCCAAAATATAGATGGGCTTGATGGCAAAGCCGGTAACAAAAATTACATTGCTATACACGGCAGGCTCGATCAAATGACGCTATTTCATGAGCAAGGCGAAACTGTTAAACCGCTAATGACCCCGTGGGATAATGTAGATGAAAGCCGCCTGCATGAATCTCTTTTTGAGCTATTTAACATTCAAAACCAAACACCTGAGCTTAACCACTCGTTTAAGCCATTTGTGTTGTTATTTGATGAATTTTACACCGAGCTTTACAGAATAACCCAAGCACAGCAGCGAATGCTCAACGCTGATAAAATTGTATTTATGGGCACCTCGTTTAGTGTAAATATCACCCAAATGGCATTAGAAATAGCCCGTACTTATAACATACCTATCGAGGTGGTCGATCCTAAACCTGCTCACATACTACACCCAAATGTAAGTTATAAAAAAATGACCGCACTTGAGTACATTCAGCAGTTTTAATTTTTTATAATCTTAAAAATTACAAATAAATGCATAAAAATATTCGTTTTGTTAACCCCAGTGATACATGTTGTTTTATAATGAAAATGTAAAATCGAAATCGTTTAGCAATAACATAACCCAAGAGAGTTACATGAGTGATTTAACTGCAATAGCCAATTTATCAATATTATTAGTAGAGCCGTCAGAGGTTCAGCAAAAACTGATAATCAAATCACTAACTCAATGTGGTGTAACGCAAGTAGAAACTGCAAGTAATCAAGCGCAAACGTTAGCATTGCTAGAAAAGTATCACCCAGATTTAGTTATTAGTAGCATGTACCTAGCCGATGGTACTGCAGATTCTCTGTTACAAAGCATTCGTTCAAACCCACGCACAGAAAGCCAAGCGTTTATGTTGATCTCGAGCGAAAGAAATAAAAAATACCTAGAGCAATTAAGGCAGTCGGGCGTATTAGCTATTTTACCTAAACCATTCAGTGCAGATGCAATTACACGCGCATTAAAAGCAACGCTCGATATAATTACAGAAGAAGAGGTCGAACTAGAGCATTTTGATGTCACTTTATTACGTGTTCTGGTTGTTGACGATAGCCGTTTTGCGCGCAAGCATATTATTCGTGTGCTTGCTGGTATGGGAATTCCAGCCCCGGTTGAAGCAGAAGATGGTAAACAAGCAATTGAAAAACTTAACGAGCAGTCATTCGATTTAATTGTTACCGATTACAACATGCCAGAAATGGATGGTCGCGAGTTAACCGAAACAGTACGTGGCTCAAATGCTTACTCGCATATTCCTATTTTAATGGTGAGCTCAGAGGCAAACGACACTCACTTAGCCAATATTGCGCAAGCGGGCGTTGATGCCATTTGTGATAAACCGTTTGAACCAGCCACAGTGCGAGAGTTGCTCTTCAAAATAATGTCGTGATAGATATTTTTTCATCACATGTATTTGAACGAGTGGAAAAATAACAGCACTCGTTTTAAATACTTTACATCTGGCCTAATCGATAAATAAGCAGCGCTGTTTTAGCGGTGTTTTTATTTAGGCTGGTTAAATCGGCGGTTTCGTTTTTAGTATGCGCGCCACTACCCATTAGGCCAAGGCCATCAAGTGCCATATCAACATGGTTTGCAGCAAACGAAATATCAGCCGCGCCGGCATTACGTGGGTTTGCAGCCACCACTTTGTTATAACCTAAATCTTGGCTTGCTTGGCTATACAGTGCAAGCAGCTTTTTATTACCCTCAGTGAGCCCCATTGGTGGGTAGCCGTCTTCAAAAATAAGCTCAGCGTGACTGCCATTTAAGCTTTTAGCCACTATTTGCTGCATTACTTTTTTAGCGCCTTCTACCTGCTTTGGCGAAAGCGCTCGTAAATCACCCGCTACATGCACGGTTTGCGCAATTACGTTATTTTTACCAAACGCCGTGGCTGACGAGTTAGCACTGTCGTAATCGGCATTTGTACCGCCTACAATAAGCCCAGGGTTAAAGGTTAAGTTAGGTTGCGTGGCAAGTTGCTCTCTAAAGTTATTTAGAATACGCGACGCCTCGTAAATAGCGCCATAGCCCACATTGTCACTAAATATTTGCGATGAATGTGCAGCATTGGCCGTTACATTTAACGTCCAGCCGGTATAACCACGGCGCGCCGCCATCGCAGTTTTTATATTGTTATCGCCGTTCTCAAAGCCTAGCGCTACGTCAGCCCATATTGCGCCATCAACAATGGCTTGTTTAGATAAACTAAGTGGACGACCGCTGCTTTCTTCATCGCCGGTAAGCAGTACTTTTATGCTTACGTTTTCAAGTAAATTAAGGGCTTGTAAGCTTTTGAGGGCGGTAATTATAATAGTGTTACCACCTTTCATATCGGCTACCCCTGGGCCGCTCGCGGTGTGTTCATCAATTTGTTTGTAGGCAGTAAAGTTATCGTGTTTGGCAAACACCGTATCAAGATGGCCGATCATCAGTATTTTTATTGCATTGGGATCATTACTCTCATGAGTTGCTAATACATGCCCTGCGCGGTTAAACGCGCTGCCATCTAACCATTCAACCTCAAAACCAATGGCTTTTAGTTGCGAGCTTGCAAGCGCGCCCACCTTTTTTACGCCTTCAATATTCAGTGAACCGCTATTAATATTTACCGCTTCTTTTATCTCTTCAAGCGCTTGCGGCATGTTTTGCTCAACTTGTTTTACTATTTCACGCTCGTTTTTATTAAGTGCCGCATAGCTTGTAAGCGGTAGGGTACTTGCAAGGATAAATATAAGTGCTTGGCTAAATTTTAAAAGGGACATAACAGCCTAATAATTGAATGTAGTTCAGCTAATATGAAGTAAAAATACAACGGGTTCAATAGAAGTAGAGTGTGATTTTTAACTAATTTTATAAGCAGTAACGAGTTGCATGGTTAAGGGTTAAAGGGGTATGCGTTACTGGCTTAAACTCAGGTATTTAAAATATGATTTGTTAATTAATAACCAACCGGTATAACTAAACAACGATTTGTCTAATATTACTGATCTCCACCATTTTGGGGTTTTGCTTCATTTAAGAAAGCTAAGGCGAAGCTAACTATTTGTTTACAGGTGTTTATTTTATAGCTAGGATAAAATCACTGTAATATATGGATATTTGTCGGTTTGTAAAACGACAAATGTCGTAGACTAAATTGTTATACGATTCACGGAAGGACACATTTGTGCGCGCATTCTTACTCTTTATTGGTTGGTCTTCAGTTATTGGAAGCTTCGGAGATGGCGGGCTAGGTATATACGCTTTATGGCTGGCTATGTCCTCAGACCTCGTCTCTATTGGTATATCTTTAGATGAATTTCTAAAAAGCTATGTAGAGGTTATATATTGGGTAAAAAGCGTCGCATTCGTGGTTATGCCTAAAGACTTTGCATCTTGGTTGTTTTCTGTGCCTGCTTTAGCATACTTCCCTACGAGGATTGTAATGAGTGCAGTCATAGGTTGGTGGGCATTAAAAAAAGCTTCAGAAATAAAGGCACGCGACAGAAATCGTATAACAATCGCATAAACTCGCTCGCAGGCTCGCTGGGACAATAACACGTAGGCTCAGTCGCTTCGCTCCAATTTTAGCCTACGTGTTATTGCCCGTTATGCGGGTGTTGAGGCTGTAGAATTACTCTTTTTAGAAACATATCCTATTATACAAAACTGATTGTTTTTTAACCTTGAAACCACAGGGTTACTGTGATCTAATAGATATTATTCACCCACGGTAAATTGTTATGGCCAACTACAAGCCTGACTTATCCTGCCAAAATAAATTCATTCCCATCAATTTCGCTGAGCAAATTTTACCAGGTACCTTTGAGTATGCGCTTTGTTATATTGTCGAAAATAAACTCGATTTGTCGGGCTTTGACGCGTGGTATAACAACGATAAAACGGGTGCTGCGGCGTATCCGCCCACGGTCATGTTAAAGATTATTTTACTCGGTTATGCGCATGGGTTAATAAGTAGCCGCCGAATAGCCAAGGCCTGTGAGAACAATATTCTGTTCATGAGTGTGTCAGGGGATATTCAGCCGCATTACACATCAATAGCGGGTTTCGTAGCCAAAATGCACGAACAGATTGAGCCACTATTTACGCAAGTATTGATGATATGTGATGAAGAAGGCTTGATAGGCCGTACTGCATGATCCGTCAGGACATAAAATTAAGCTATATTGGGCGGGTGTTAATAGAGTTAATCCACCTTGGCGTGTAGAAATACGCAGCTAATCAGATTTTTAATTATGCAGTATTCAAACTTACGCTATTAAAATCCAACCTCATTTAAGTATAAAAAACCGTCAGGTTTAACGCCATTGGCATTAAACCTGACAGCTCAAACTCAAAATCAACGTTAGTTAGTGGGCATTAAATATATCTCGCGTACGCTATTGCGCTGGTTTGCTTCTATTGCAAACAATACCGCGTCGGCTACATCTTGCGGGTCGAGTTTGTCGGGTTTAGCTTCATCAAAAAATGGGGTGTTTACCATACCTGGGGCTATGGTGGTACAGCGGCCGTTCCATTCGCTCATTTCTTCAGCTAAGTTTTGCCCAAACCCGTAAGCAAACCATTTAGTTGCACCGTAAATAGAGCCTTTTATTGGCTTACGGCCAGCGGCTGAGCTGGTTAATATAAAGTGGCCTTTGTTTTGGCGTAAATGTGGCAATGTAGCTTTTGCCGTCCAAAGTAGGGCTTTAATGTTTATGTCTATCATGGTTGACCATTCATCGGGGTCGCCTTTTTCAGTGCCTGCGGTTGAAACGCCCATACCTGCGTTAGCAAATGCGGCATCTAGTCGGCCAAATTTTTTAAGCCCTTTTGTTACTACGTTTTCAAGTTCGGTAAAGTCGGTGGCATCTGCGGGGACACTCAGTGCGTTATCTTCACCTAATGACTCAACTAATTCAGCTAATTTATCTTCACTTCTGGCGGTAAGAATGACTTTATGGCCGTTATTAACCAATGTTTTTGCACTCGCTTCACCTATGCCACTAGAGGCACCTGTAATTAGAACTACTTTTTCTTTCGCCATGATTATTTCTCCTATGTTTACATATTCAAAATGATAAGAACGGTTTAACTAACACGTGCTATTAACTGTACCAGTTCTGGGTTAACGGGGCTTGAATGCAGGACACTTTTCGAATGAATTATTTGGATGATGTTAGGTCAGTGGCTTTAATGGATTTTTGTGAAGGTGGAGTGTTCGTTTTCGTTATACTTTTTATAAAAAAGCGCACCTTAAAGTGCGCTATACGTTTATTGTGTTATGTCAAAGCTAAATGAAAGGTCCTCAGTTTGCGGTACACTAATTTGCTTAAGTTGATAAACAGTGAAATCAGTATCTTCTAGCTCTGCATCGTCTATATGTGCGGTGCACGTATAGCCAAGTTGGTAGTCTCCAGGTGTAATGAAAGCAAGCTCAAACTCATATTGGTTATCGTCTTGATCAAATACAACATTTGCGGTCGCAAGTGGAGCATCTTCTGGGGTTTGCTCATCTATTTCGTATATATCTTTAGGTATTTGAGCATCTGATGAATATAAATATACGGCGTGTCCAAACGTTGAATCTGCAGCAGCAGTAGCGATATTGTCTGTTTCACAGTTATTAATAAGCGCTTGGCTTACTGTGCCTTCAATTTCTTGTGACTCAGAAAGATTTTGTAATCGTACGCCTCTAGGTTTTAAAAAGATCTCCTCATTATTTTGGGGATCGACCAGCGATTTTTTTAGGTCAAATTCTAAAACAAAGTCGTTATCAGTTTGGTTAAGTGTAAAGCCATCGAGTTGTATTTCGCCTACACCATCATTCCCTTTTCTTTTTACTACGAGTGGAGCAATGCTGTCGTCTTCGTATACTACGTGAGATGTAAAACTAAGATTATTAGTATCGCCATTTATAACCTGAGCGCGGATCCACGAGTATTCGCCTGCAGGCACTTCTTGATCGTCAAGCAGCTCAAAAACATCGTCCCCGGTGTAATCGAGCAAATTAACCATTTGTGGTTGAGATGCGTCAGCTTCACTTCGGGTTTCAAAACTGAATTCTTCATCGCCTTGTGTTTTAATAGTGATTGAATCAAACACGACGTTAACCGCTTTTAAACCACTAACCGGCGCATCTGACACACCAAGGCTAAAGGTTGATTTGTCGCTAGATTGTGGCGGTGTTGTGTCATTGTCATCACTTGAAGAACCACACCCGGCTAATGCAAAAAGAACGGCGCTGCTGACTAATGTTGATTTAAAATTCATGATTTACTCCTTTAGTTTATAGCGGATTGTAGAAGAGCTAAGCTGAATTTAGATTGAATAGGTTTTTAGAATAGTTACTTGAAATGAATCTTTATTTTACTTTGCGCATTTTTGAACAAAAGTATGTACGCCATAGGTTAACTAGTTTGTGAGCACTAAGGTTTTAAGAGTGAAAATTTAAGCGAAAAAAAGAAAAACTTTGCCCAATTAATTTGCTGATATAGGCACACCTTCCACTTATTTTAATGCTATCGCTTTAAAATTTTTACTATATACTCCCGCCACTTCTTTTGAAGTGTATAGATTTAATTCTTGCTGATAATCAGCCCATAGTTGGAATATGTATGAAAGATAGACTTATTGTGTTTTGGCAAAGCCATTCAGAAACTATCATCACTTTAGGTTACAAAGTGGTATTAGCCTTGGCTATTTTAGTTGCGAGTGCGCTTATTGCGCGTTCAGTAAAAAAAGCGATTAAAAATTCTAAGTCGCCATTAAAAAAAGTAGACGAAACGCTACTGCCGCTTTTATCGAGCATTGCGGGGTATTTAGTTTACATAATTGCTGGGCTGTTTATTTTAGATATTTTTGGCGTTAATACGGCAAGCTTAATAGCGCTAATGGGCGCGGCGGGTTTAGCGATTGGTTTGGCGCTTAAAAACACCTTAAGTAATATTGCAGCTGGCATTATGTTATTAATACTTAGGCCATTTAAAATAGGCGATTTTGTAGATGCGAGTGGCACACTTGGTACAGTAAAAGAAATAAACTTATTTACGACCATTTTTAAAACCACCGACGGCCTTTATATCGCATCGCCTAACGGTAAAGTGTGGGGCGGCAACATTAAAAACTTTACCCGCAACGGTAAAAGGCGCATGGATATAGTAGTGGGAATTTCGTACGCCGACTCTATTGATGTTGGCTTAAATGTACTAAAAGAAGTTGCCGAATCAGAAAGCCGATTACTCGCAGAGCCAGCGCCTAAAGTAATGGTTACCTCAATAGGCGAAAGCGCAGTAAATATTCAATTACGTGCATGGGCTGTAAATGGCGATTACTGGCAAACCGTGTGGGATTTAAATAAACGCGTTAAAGAGGCCATAGAAGGCGCGGGGCTGAGCATTCCGTTTCCGCAGCGTACGTTGCATATATCTGAGTCGATGGCATCGGCAGTAACGGTTAATAAAGATATTTAAACTCTATTAGCACAAACACAAATAAAAATAGCGAGCCTTGGCTCGCTATTTTTGTATTAGCTTTTTGCTGACGAGTATTAACCTTCTAATTGAAAGTCGTACACTGAGCCTAAATTAAGCAGCTGGGTTAGTTCATCCAGTGCTTGGTAGCTTTCGGTGAGTAGGGCTGAGTCGGCAAAGTCGCTTGCGCCTAGCTTATCGCGGTAGTTACGTTTTGCCCAGTCACAAAGTTGTGTGTATTTAGTATCGGTTAAAATAACCTCTGGGTTTACTGCGCTTAGCTCTTGTTGGTTAAGGGCTACGCGTAAACGTAAGCAGGCAGGGCCGCCGCCATTTTGCATACTTTGGCGCAGGTCAAAAAACTGCACTTGGTTTACAGGGTTATCCGCTAAAATCATTTCTTCAATATAGGCGTTTACTGCGCTGTTACGTTGACACTCTTGTGGCGCTACTAATAGCATTGAGCCATCGTCTAGGCTTACTAATTGGCTATTAAATAAGTAACTACTTACTGCATCGCTAATGCTTACTTTATCGGTAGGTACTTCAATTATGTATAGCTGTTTGCTGCCGGTGTAGGCATCGCGAATTTCTTGCAGGGCATCTTGTTGGTTTAAAAATGCTTGCTGATGGCAAAGTAGTACGTTTTCGTTCCCAACTGCAATTACATCGTTATGAAACACGCCTTGGTCTATTACATCTGGGTTTTGTTGCAGTAAAATTTGGCTCGATTCTTTTAAGTTATGTAATCGACAAATGGCTTCTGAGGCTTCTAGTGTTTGCCTTGCAGGAAACTTAGCCGGTTTTGGTAGTTGGCTGTTAAAGGCACTTGCACCAAATACAAACATTTCTAGGCCTTGCTCGCCGTGGCTGTCGCAAAGTCGGGTGTGGTTAGCCGCGCCTTCATCGCCAAAAAAGCCCTGATCGGGTAAATGCGTATGGTGTGCAAAATAGCTATCGTTATTAAACATGGCTTTTAGTAAGCGGGTAGTGGTTGCAGGCTCTAGCGAGCGATGAAACTTATTGTTTAAATTAGCTGAGGTAAAATGCACTTTGCCATCGAGGGTGTCCGGCGATGGAGAAACAGTAGCGGCATTAGCGGTCCACATTGCAGAGGCCGAATAACACGCGCGCAATAAAATAGGGTCGGCTTTAAATGCTTTATGAATAACTTGCGAATCGTTGCCGGTAAACCCTAAGCGACGTAGTACGTTTAAATCGGGGCGTGCGTGGGGCGCAAACACACCTTGTGTTAGGCCTTTGTCGTGCATGGCTTTCATTTTTTCAAGGCCCTGTAACACAGCTTCTTGAGGGTTTGAAAAACTTGCCGCATTATTTAACGAGGCAACGTTACCATACGATAAACCCGCATAGTTGTGAGTAGGGCCAACTAAGCCATCAAAATTTACTTCTAAGGCGTGCATACACGTTCCAATCATATTGTTTTTAGTAACTTAACAATACAACGCAATGGCCGCGCTTGCAAAGCCTATAAATACGAAATTTATCGGCTGTAAACTCGCTCTTTATCGCACGTAGTATGGGTATTGCTCGGATCGTTTACCTGCCATACGCTAATGTCTAAACGCCATAGTAGGTAAAGGGTGTGGTATAGGTTAGCCATGGTATTTTCCTTGAAAGTTTCACTGAACACATCTGTACTTTGAAAGAATTATGCCAACTGTTAATTGAATATTTTATGAATACAAATCAGATATTTATTAAAACACTAAAAATAACTTTTAAGCCCTTAGCACCACTTTGAGGCTAAAAGGCTTAAAAGTTGCACCAAAAAGCCACGCAGCAGGTGCGTGGCTTTTGTTTTATACGTGGTAATTAGCGGCCTACTTTACCCCTTACTAGCGGGTCGAATGACAGCACACTAAATTTTCCTTGGCTGGCATTTTTACCGTTATTTAATACTGGCGAGCGATGTAGCTCATCTACGGTAAAATATATTTTATGATCGGCGCCATAACTAAAGCCATCAGGCCAGCTTAAGCGCTCGTCTTTAAATAATACGTGGTATTTACCGCTTGGTTTTACTACACCAATCGCGCCGTTGGTTATGTCTGTAACATACACATTGCCGCCGCCATCAACAATAATACCATCTGAAATGGGTTTAGTGCCGTAACGCGTTACTTTACTTTCAAGGGCGCTTGCGCTCAGGCTTTTATTATTAATATCGCTTGTGGCAATACGGTAAACCGATGTGCCAGACATAGAGCCAAAGTAAAGCCACTGTTCGCTTGGGTCGAGTGTGATTGGGTTTACCCCTAAACGTGCTGGTTGGCCGCCTAGTTTCATGGTGCGCCCTTCAATGACCATGTCGATGTTTTCGGCTGTGGTGTATGGGCTATTTTGTAATACTCTGCGCGCCTCACCTGTTTTTAAATTTACGGTAATAATAGCGGCTTGGCTGCCTTGTGCGGTGTCGGCAATGTATACAACGCCGTGTTTATTATCGATAACTAAATCGTTTAAAAACGAGGTGTCGGTAATGGTGGGTTTAGCTAAATAAATTATTTTATGCAGCTGCTCTTTATTGGTATCCCAACCGATTAAACGCCCAGCATGATCAGGGCCTGAGGTATCAAGCATCCATAACACGCCATCAGCAGATACATTTATGCCAAGTACGTCGTAAAACCCTTTACCGTTTTTGTACGCGTATGCCCATTCTTCATTAGGGTAGGGTTTGGTGGTGCCATCGTTTAATAGCTCCATAATTTTTTGTTTTTGGCCGTAAAAACCATGTACCGATAAAAACTTACGACCCGATGGCGTAATAGCAATATTACCTGGCGGGTGCTGCGCGTCGAATGTAGCAACTGTTTTTAAATCGGTGTGCGTAGGTTGGGTATTCGCAAACACACTGCTGGTTAAAAACGCAGTGCTATAGGCTGCAACTAAAAGTATTTTTTTAATCTGATTCATGCTTCAAAGCCTTCTAAAACAAGTTTACCGCGTGAGGTGTGCGATTCTAAAATTTGGTGCGCTTTATATAAATTAGCGGCGTTTATTGGGCCTAAATTTTGCCCAAGCGTGGTTTTAAGTGTACCTGCGTCTATAAGCTCACTTATTTCATTAAGTAAGGTGTGCTGCGCTGTTATATCGGCGGTAGTAAAAAGCGAGCGGGTAAACATAAACTCCCAATGCACTGAAATACATTTACGCTTAAACTTTAAAATATCGAACGATGTAGGGTCATCTATTAGCGCAAATTTACCTTGCGGTTTAATACACTCAACTATTTGGTCTTGGTATTGTTCGGTGTGGGTTAAGCTAATAACGTAATCAAACTCAGTTAAACCGAGCTCTTTGCGCTGCTCGTTTAAGTTTTTAGAATGATCGAGCACGTGATCAGCACCCAATTCTTTAAGCCAGGTTACGCTTTGCTCGCGTGATGCAGTACCTACTACGTTTAGCCCAGTAAGTTGCTTGGCAAGCTGTACTAAAATAGAGCCAACACCACCTGCGGCGCCAATAACTAACATAGATTGCTGAGTATTTTGCTTATTTTTAGGCACTTGCAGGCGATCAAACAGCATTTCGTAAGCGGTAATACTGGTTAGCGGCAGCGCTGCGGCTTGTGCATCGGTTAATGTTTTAGGCGCACGCCCTACAATACGCTCGTCAACTAATTGAAATTGCGCATTACTGCCTTGGCGCGATAAATCGCCGGCGTAAAATACACGATCCCCCACATTAAATAACGAAACCGAGTCGCCAACGGCTTTTACTATGCCTACGCCGTCCCAACCTAATACTTTGTAGCCTTGCTCTGGCGCTACATTGGCACGTATTTTTGTATCTACAGGGTTTATTGAAATAGCATTTACTTCAATAAGTAGGTCGTGCCCGTTAGCGGTTGGTGTATCAAGTTCAATTGCTTGTATAGAGCTTGCTGTAAGCGTTTTAGAGTTTTTGCTATAGCCAAATGCTTTCATATGGGTTCCTGGTGATTTTAAGTGCTTTTTAATATGTAAGCACTATAGCTCAGTTGAAAAATAGAAAAAGACATGAAAAACTAAAGCACTTTCAAATTTTAATTGAAAATATGCGATCATTTAACGATATTCAAACTTTTATAGATGTAGCCAGTTGCGCCAGTATTTCTGAAGCCGCACGGCAAAACGCGCAAACCCCAGCGGCGGTAAGTGCAGCTATTAAGCGCCTAGAAAAAGACTTAGGAAACGTGCTGTTTATTCGCTCTACTCGTAGCTTACGCTTAAGTGTGGCAGGGGAGCAGTTTTTAAGTTACGCCAAAGATTCCCTATCGCTTATTCAACAAGGGGTAGCTGCAGTACAAACCGCAGTAGGCGAAGTAACGGGAACGCTACAGGTATCGGCCCCGTGCGATTTAGGGCGTAATAAACTAAGTGAATGGCTTAATGAGTTTTTAGCACATTACCCACATGTAAAACTTAAACTGCATTTAAGTGACGAAGTAAGCGACATTTACAGCCAATCAATTGATATTGCACTGCGCTTTGGTGTACCAAAAGATTCGCAGTTAATTGCAGCGCCGCTTTTTTTAAATAATGCGCGTATTTTAGTGGCTTCTCCTGAATATGTGGCAAACAATGGATTGCTTACACATCCCCTTAACTTAACGCAGCACACCACCATTACCTTTATGCGCTTTGGTGAAGTGTTTAAAGAATGGCGATTTTATAAAAATGGCGAAGTGCAAAAAGTGCAGCTAAATTGCCAACACATAGTAAACGATGGCGAAATGGTTAGGCGCTGGGCGCTAGAGGGCAAAGGTATTGCGTATAAGTCGTACTTAGATGTAATTGATGATTTAGCAAGTGGGCAGCTCGTTCATTTATGCCCCGAGTGGAAAAGCGATCCGCTACCGCTTTATATGATGTACGCCGATCGGCGCCAAATGACCCCAGTGATCAGCGCATTTAGGGCGTTTATTCAACAAAAAATAACCGCGTTAGTGGGCTAACTCATCATCGTTTTTAGTTGTTAAATCGCTTATTACTAAATCAAGCAGCTGCATTAACTGTTTGGCTTGTGTGGGGTCTACACTTTCAAACTTACATAATATATTTTTTGGAATATCAGCAGCTTCGTTTTTAAGGGCTTGCCCACTTTGGGTAAGCTGAATTAGGCGCTTACGCTTATCGTGCTCATCTTTAATAACAGCCAGCAGAGACTTTTCGGTCATTTTTTTGAGTATTTGGGTCATAGCGCCGCCATCAATAGCTGTTTTATTTATTAGCTGCGCTATGGTTATTTTGTCTTGCTCCCACAGCGCCATCATTACTACATACTGCGGATACGTTAAATTAAGTGCAGCTAAAGGCTCACGGTAAGCACGTGCAATGCTATTTGATGCCATATATAACCTATGACAAAGCTGATTTTTTAACTTTAATTGCTCAAATGACATACCTAACTCCTAGTGCGTTAATACCTTCAACTCAAAAAACATTTTAATTTGCATGCAAAGTATTTGCAATCCCTAATTACTTGCTCTATCATTTTGCATGCAAACTAAATTAATTAATAAACTTTGGAGTTCACTATGAATGTATTACAAAACGTTGCCTACACAGCAAAAGCAACTGCAACCGGTGGCCGTGAAGGTGTAGCTAAATCAGACGATGGCCGTTTAGATGTGAAACTATCAACCCCAAAAGGGCTAGGTGGTGACGACGGACAAGGCACAAACCCAGAGCAATTATTTGCAGCTGGTTATGCAGCGTGCTTTATTGGTGCACTAAAATTTGTAGCCGGTAGCGAAAAAATTGCTCTACCAAGTGATACACATATTAATTCTGAAGTCTCTATTGGCGCGATTGAAGGCGGTTTTGGCATTGCAGTTAAATTAGCTGTATCACTCGGTGATATGGATAAAACAGCAGCGCAAGAGCTGGTAAATAAAGCACACCAAGTATGCCCATACTCAAATGCTACACGCGGTAATATTGAAGTGGAGCTTTCGGTTATTTAATTAACTGATTACTTAGCATTGTAATAGCCCAGTGGTTTGCCACTGGGCTTTTTTGTGCGCTGCAATTTACTAGAGATCACATTAATTGAAGCGGGCTTTTAAGTGAATATACGAAAAATCGTATATTCACTATTTCATATATTCTAATCTTGTTTTATTGTATGCACACTAACTAAACGAGGATGCTATGGAACAACTCAACCCACTTCAATTTTATAAATGCTTAGCCGACGATACGCGCTTAAGAGCCATGTTATTAATTAGCCATGAGCAAGAGCTATGTGTGTGTGAGCTTGTTGCTGCGCTGGAACTGAGCCAACCTAAAGTGTCGCGCCATTTAGCGCAACTTAGGCAGTGTGGCCTATTGAGCGACCGTAAGCAAAATCAATGGGTGTATTACAGTATTAATAAAGCCCTGCCACAATGGGCTCTTAGCGTAATAGCACAAACCAAAAACGAAAATTCTGCGTTTTATAACGACGATTTAAATCGACTCAATGCAATGGGTAATCGCCCTGAGCGTGCAGCAAGCTGCTGTTAATTAAGCAAATTGATATAACTTTATTAAAGGTATTTATTATGACAATTAAAGTAGGTATTAACGGCTTTGGCCGTATGGGACGTTTAACACTGCGCGCGGCTTTAGAGTGGCCAGAAGTAGAATTTATTAAAGTAAACGATGTAGTGGGCGATGCTAAAACACATGCTCATTTATTAGAGTTTGACTCAGTGCACGGCCGTTTAGCACACAGCGTTACAGCAAACGAGAATAGCTTTAGTGTAGGCAAACACACTATTGCAGTTACCAATAATAAAACCATTAGCGATACCGATTGGTCTGATTGCGATGTAGTGATAGAAGCCAGCGGTAAAATGAAAACCACTGAGCTGTTAAATCAATATTTAGCACAAGGTGTTAAGCGCGTTGTGGTAACCGCACCGGTAAAAGAAGACGGCATTTTAAATGTGGTTATGGGCGTTAACGATAATTTATATAACCCAGATGAGCACAAAATTGTGACTGCGGCTTCGTGTACAACTAACTGTTTAGCGCCAATTGTAAAAGTACTACAAGAAAAAGTAGGCATTAAGCACGGCTCAATGACCACTATTCACGATATTACTAATACCCAAACTATTATTGATGCGCCACATAAAGACTTACGTCGTGCTCGTTCGTGCGGGACAAGTTTAATACCTACCACAACCGGTAGTGCAACAGCCATTACGCATATATTCCCTGAGCTAAAAGGTAAATTAAATGGCCATGCCGTGCGCGTACCGTTAACTAACGCATCTATTACCGACTGTGTATTTGAGCTTGAGCGTGGTGTAACTGCCGCTGAGGTAAATGAATGGTTTGCTCAAGCGTCTAAAAACGAGCTTGCTGGTGTATTAGGTTACGAAGAAAAGCCGCTTGTATCGATTGATTACAAAACCGACCCGCGTAGTAGCATTATTGATGCGCTCTCTACCATGGTTATTAATAATACCCAGCTTAAATTATACGCCTGGTACGATAACGAATGGGGCTACGCAAACCGTACTGCCGAGCTTATGCTTAAAGTTGCTAAAAGCGACTTGGTTTAACCATTTATAAGGTTTAAAGGGCGTTACCCATGTTTGAGCAACTTGCTAATTTACCTACAGCAATAAAACAGTATTTAATTATTACCGGTAATTACTGGGCATTTACCTTAACCGATGGCGCGCTCCGTATGCTGGTGGTGCTGCATTTTCATCAGTTAGGGTATGGTGCACTGGCCATTGCCATGCTGTTTTTGTTTTACGAAATTTTTGGTGTGATCACCAATTTAGTGGGCGGTTGGCTTGGGGCTCATTTAGGCCTGAATAAAACCATGAACTTTGGCTTGGCGCTGCAAATAATGGCGCTTGCCATGTTATGTGCGCCAAGTGAATGGCTAACCGTGGCTTATGTTATGGCGGCGCAAGCGCTTAGCGGTATAGCCAAAGATTTAAATAAAATGAGCGCCAAAAGCGCCATTAAACACTTAGTGCCCGAGGGAGAAAGCGGCCAAGGCCAGCTCTATAAATTGGTGGCTATTTTAACGGGCTCAAAAAATGCGTTAAAAGGGGTCGGCTTCTTTTTAGGTGGTTTACTCCTTACTGTAATGGGTTTTGTAGGTGCTTTAAAAGCCCTAATTTTATTACTCACTATTGCGTGGGTTATTAGCGTTGTATTTTTAAAAGGCGACATGGGCAAGGCTAAAAATAAACCCAAGTTTAAAGAGCTTTTCTCTAAATCTCGTGCAATAAATTTATTAAGCGCAGCACGGTTATGTTTGTTTGCAGCGCGTGATGTATGGTTTGTAGTGGCTTTACCTATTTATTTAGCCCAGCAATTTAACTGGAACTTTTGGTGGGTAAGTGGCTTTATGGCACTTTGGGTAATTGGCTACGGTGGTGTGCAATCGCAAGCGCCGCGTATTACCGGCACCAGTAACTCAAACGTTGATACCGTTAAACATGCCTATTTATGGGTGTTGCTGCTAAGTGGTGTAACAGCACTATTAGCTCTTTTCATGCAACTTGATGTGGCCGTGCATGCCACGCTAATTATAGGTTTACTTATTTTTGGCGGTGTATTTGCCGTTAACTCATCTGTGCATAGTTACTTAATTGTCAGCTTTGCTAAAAGCGATGGTGTATCGCTTGATGTTGGCTTTTATTATATGGCCAATGCAATGGGGCGTTTAGTGGGCACCGTGCTTTCGGGGTGGGTGTTTCAGGTTTATGGTTTTGTAGCGTGTTTGTGGGTGAGCGTTGCTTTACTCATAGGTGCCTCAATAACCACAGCTATTTTGGCTAAGCGTTAAAACTCAACGTATTGTATTAAATTAAATTTTGTTCGCGGTTATCGATAGCTTGATTAGTAAAACCGTCTAAACTGTACTTGTAGTTTAAACAAAGGGCAGGTCAATGCGAGAAATATCGTTAGCAAAAAAACTATTATGGCTTACAGTAGGTAGCATATTTATAACCGTGTTACTGCTATCGAGCATTCTGTGGTGGGAGCTGTCGTCGAGTAACAATAAGCTATCAAGCCAGTCAGAAAAATACATAGTGGCAGAAGTTGAAGAAAAACTAAGTGCAAACGCGGCTGTATACGGTGAAAGAATTGCAGGGTTTATTAACGAGGCATACCGTGTCCCTTTTTCATTAGCTGCCATATTAAGTGGCACGGCGGGTAATGATGCACTTAGTCGCGAATCCGTTGTTAATCTTAATAAATCCATTTTAAATAATAATGAGTCGCTTTCTTCCATCTACTCCCAGTTTGAAGTAAATGGGTATGATTCAAAAGATACTCAATTTACAAATGGCTACAGTCACTCTGTTGATGGTGCTGGTACACTCGAAATTTATTTTACACGCAGTAAAGAAGGCGCGGTCGAGCAGCAAATTGTAGACGACCCTGCCGAAAAATATTTCACTAAGCTTAATGAATTTGGCCTGCGAGAGTCTGAATGGTATTTGTGTGCTAAAGACAAGTTAAAGCCGTGTATTATGGAACCTTACTTATACGAAATTACGCCAGGCAACTCAGAAATGATGACGTCTCTTACGGTTCCTATTGTCAGAGACGGTCGGTTTGTTGGTATATCTGGCGTTGATTTAACGTTGCCGGTTTTTCAAAAGTTAACAGAGCAGCTTTCAAAAGAGCTGTATAACGGTCAAGCTAAGGTTACCTTATTAAGTGATTTTGGTTTAATCGTAGGCAGTAGCCACTACAAAACCAAGCTTGGCCGGCCTTACAAAGAAGCAATGTCATCTACTATTACCAGTAAAGTTGAAAAGGTACGAGGTGAAAACAATCTTTTAAAAGCGGATGACACTTACCTGGTTAATTACCCCATAAATATAAAGCTTGCAGACACTCAGTGGTCGCTTATTATTGAAGTACCTGCAAATTTAGCTCTGGCTGGCCCACAGGCTTTGAGTGAAAATATGCAAAGTACCGCAGCAGCGTTGGGCACTATTATTTTAGTAACCGGTTTAATTATTGCGGGGGTTGCTTTTGTAGTTATGAAATTTGTTGTGGCAGGTGTTATAGCCCCACTTGAACAAATACAAGAACGCGTTGATAACCTAGCCAGTTCAGAAGGCGACTTAACACACACCTTAAATGTAGACAGCCATGCCGAACTAATTGCACTGGCTGGTGGCTTTAACCGCTTTTTAACTAAATTACGCGCCCTAATTGCTGAGCTTAAAGCCGTATCAGATCAGACTAAGCAACAAGGCGAAATTGCCCAGCATATAGCCATCGACACAAAACATAATGTGCAGGCGCAGTTTAAAGAAATAGAAAGCGTTGTTACCGCTATGAACGAAATGAGCGCAACGGCGCTTGAAGTTGCAAGAGCTTCAGAACAATCAGCGCAGCAAGCTGACGAAATAAACGGCTTAGTGGTAAGCAGTGAGTCGAGCTTGTCGTCGGCTATGACGCAAGTAAAAACCATGTCTGAAGAAATAAAAGAGGCAAACCAAGCAGTTGAAAAAGTAGCGACGCGTAGTAAAGACATAACGCAAATTTTAGATGTGATCAGAACTATTTCGGAGCAAACTAACTTACTGGCACTCAATGCAGCCATTGAAGCTGCAAGGGCAGGCGAACACGGCCGAGGTTTTGCCGTTGTAGCTGATGAAGTACGAGCACTTGCTTCTAAAACCCGTTCATCTACTGATGATATTAGCAACCTAATAGACAGCCTACTGCATGAGGTTGGTAATGCTTCCACCGTAATAGAAAAAGGCGTTGTAAGAGCACAAAACGCAGTTGACGAAACCTCTGTCGCCTTTGACGCGTTGCACAGTGTGGTTGTAAAAGTGGATGAAATAACCAATCAAATAACGCATATTGCAACAGCGGCTGAAGAGCAAAGCCTAGTAACAGAAGAAATAAATCGTAATTTAACGCTTATTTCTGATGCGGCATCTCAGTTGTCTGGTTTATCTTCACAGGCAGGCGATAGTAGCGAAGTTCTTAATAAGCTGGTTGCTCAACAAGATAGCGAACTCAATAAGTTAAAAACCTAACAGGTACATCATTCCTAAAAATAAAAAACGGCGGTAATTATATTACCGCCGTTTTTTCATTAATTGAGTTGTTTAGTTTAGAGCGTTTTCATAATTTTAAACATTTGATCGATCATAGGTTGTGCAAGCTCTTCGACACCCGGGCGGTTAAAATAGCCGCGTAGGCCTGTAAATTGTACTTTAAAAAAGCGAGCATAGTCTTTTGGGCTAACCTCGCCTTTTAGCTCTTCACGCGCAATGGCTTGTGCAAATAAATCGCTTAAATAAGCTTCAAACTTGTCTGATAAATCAAGGCTTAATGAATACAAACAGCTGTCTTCGTCGGCAAACTCACAATTTGCTTTTACCAGCATACAAATGGCGCTCGGGGCATTTTTTTTATCTTTAATGATGACGTTTTCAACAAACGTTTGTAAACCACCAATAATAGTAGGCGAAGCCAATAAACACGTTTTTATTTGATCTTCTATTTGCATGGTGTAATTTTTTAAAGACTCAATATACAACCCTTCCTTTGAGCCAAACGCAGAATAGATACTACCTGGGCGCATATTAATTGCATCTTGCAGATCGCGGGTGGAAGTGGCATTAAATCCCTTTTCCCAAAATAGCTGACTGGCAAGGCGGACAACAGTCTCGCGCTCAAATTTAACTTTGTTGACCATGCTGTTTCTCAATTAATTTGAACATTTGCTCAATTTTAACTTGAGCGGTCGTTCAAAATCAAATAATATGTGCTTCGACGTTACTTAAACAACTTATTTTGGAGCTAACAATGGCAGAATTTACTTTATATACAGCAGAAAATGCACCTGAAGAGTCAAAACCTTTATTAGCCGATTCAGTTGCTGCATTTGGCATGTTACCTAATTTACACGCAGTAATGGCTGAAGCACCAACGCTATTAAAAGGTTACCAAGTACTTCACGAATTATTTCAAAACACTTCGTTTAACGCAGAAGAGTTAACAGTGGTATGGCAATCAATTAACGTTGAACATGACTGTCATTACTGTGTACCAGCACACAGTGCCATTGCCGCGTCAATGAAAGTTGACCAAGGTATTGTTGATGCTTTAGTGAATAAAACACCGCTTGAAGATGCAAAACTCGAAACATTACGTGAAACAACACTGGCTATGACGCGTGAACGTGGCGTAATTAGTGACGAGCAAATAGAAAAGTTTTTTGCTGCGGGTTACGGTCAACAGCAACTACTAGAGATTATTGTAGGTTTATCGCAAAAGGTAATGAGCAACTACACTAACCACCTAGCAAATACGCCAGTGGACGAACCATTTAAAAAATTCGCAAAATAATCGCGTTATAATTAACAAAAAAGGCAGCGAAAGCTGCCTTTTTTGTGTCGTAAGCACATGGAGCTATTTGAATTTAACGGTTTGATTGCTGCGCGTATAAATGCGTGACTCTGGTTTAGTCCATTCACCTTTTTTTAAATAGGAGGTAGACACAACCAATTTCCCATCTTTTAAATCGCTGGTCGACTTCACTTTAGTAATGCCTTCTTTACTACCTGTAACCTCTTCGTAAGCAACAAACTGCGTAGGGCTGAGTACTTTTATAGTGCCTTTTGTATAAAAACCGGCTGTTGTAAAATAATAAAAAACCAATGAGTCTTTTTTGCTATCGTAAAAAATCATCGACTCGCCACCATACTCACCCTCATTAATAGAGTGCTTTGTTCTTATTGCCTTACCATTAAGCGCACGCTCCCATAAGCCTACGTCTTGAACTGGTTTAGTGCCTGGTGCAACATCAAAATCGGCCTGCCACGACCCTAAATAAGGCTGAAATACACTAAGGTGTTTATCAAGTTTAAGTGGTTGTTCTTTTGCGTGAGCTGTAAAAGCTAAAAAGCACAAAGTAAAAAATAGCACTTTAAAATATGTCATAATTATTCTCTTATTTTTTGAACTGATACAAACCAGTATAGGCGATAATTACTTGATAAAGAAAACCTTAATAATTCTATCCTTATTTTTTATATTCATATTATGGGTTGCACATTTTAAATGGGGCATAACTATTTTTGCGCCAACTTTCATAAGTACGCTTAGTGTCGTTACATTTATTATTTATGCATGGGATAAACACAAAGCTAAGCAGTCGGTAAATAAAAAAGTAACTCGTACAAGCGAGCGAACTCTTCATTTATTAGCGCTATGTGGGGGCTGGCCAGGGGCGTTAATAGCTCAGCAATTATTGCGTCATAAATCACAAAAAAAGCGTTTTATAACGGTACTTTGGGTGTGCATTTTATTAAATGTAGTTTTATATTTTTTTGCTTTAAAGTTTGTTAGGTATTTGGAAATAGCTAAAGTAAGCTCTTAAAAAACGACCCTACTGAAAAATAACTAAATCAGTAGGGAGATGATTGAATCACAACATTAGCGTTTTAACTGTGCTTCGCTTTGGTTGAGTAATCTAATAATAGGGTTTTGTTCTAAAATTTTATTTTTTAAAAAATAGCCAATCAATAATCCGGCAACAAAGCCCCCAATATGTGCGCCATAATCAATGCCATCAGGGCCGCTTAACGCACCAGATATATTAATAATCAACCAAATTGCAAAAAACCAAGCTGCAGAAAGTTTTTTCTGGTAAATGATAATCATAAAAGTGAGGCTGGCATGCCTAAACCACATTAAGTACATACCAAATAAACCTGCAATTGCACCACTTGCACCTACGCTAGGTATTGCAGATGTAGGGCTAACAAGGTAACTGGAGAGAGAAGCAATTAGCCCACACACTAAATACCAGATTAAAAAGCGCTTATGCCCTAAAACATCCTCTAAGTTGTCACCAACAACATATAAAAAGTACATGTTACCAAGTAGGTGCATTACTGAACCATGCAGAAACACACAAGTTAGCAGTGTCCATACCTTATTACCTTCACTTATATCTGCGGGCGTCATGGCAAAAAGTTCAAGAGCAAGGCCAAATATTTCCTTATTGAAAAAATATAAAGCAAAAATCAATGTATTTAGTGCAATTAAACCATAAGTAACCCAAGACTTTCGTTGAGGCTTTATATTGTATTCAACGGGCATTTGAGTTAAAAACTGAAAAAAATACGTTTTCCAGCTTGTTCCTTGATTTAGCTCGTTTAGGGTAGCTTTTAATTCTGGACTTCTTTCAACGGTATCAAGCTCATCTTTATCAATCCAGGTACCATCACAATGCCTACAAATATCAATTTCGGTATGAAAATCTTCTAGAAGATGAAAACGTTCCAAGCTTTTATCACAATCAGGACAATCAAGTTCTGAAATACCTAATGAATCACCAAAGCTGGTTTCAAATTTATCACCGACAGGACCATCGTTGATTTCGTTAATCATGCGATTAACTTCATTTTTTTCAAACCAAAGGCCGCCACATTCACGGCATATGTCTATTTCTTCACCTTGATAATTTGTGACTTCTAAAGCATGGGTTTTACAATGAGGGCAATGTTTAATTGGCATTTGTTAGTTCCTTTAGTGATCCGACAGAAATATTATTCTGTTTTAATTCCATTTTTAATTGTTCCGCGTTTTGTTTTAAGGCGGGTAATGTTTCATTTTTAATTAAATTAGTTATTTTTTTTAGCTCTATTGCGGCTTGTTTAGCAGACATTTTTCTTTCAATGGCAGCGTTAATTAGAAATTCGGCTCTAGAATAAAACCTACGAATTTTAGTCAAAAATTCACTGGGTGTTTCGAGTGTGGTAGGCGAAAACTGCATTGTTTTCCAAATATACTTTTCTAAGGTAGGCTTAAAAAATTCCATTTCAGATTTTGGTGGGCTTTTTGATAAGCGTTCGGCGTACTCTGCAACGGTATTTACATTATCATTAACTTCATCAAATAAAGATGTTCTGAGGTAGTAGTTATCTTCTATTTTACTAAATGAATCAAATTTTAAGGCTTGCTCTAAGCCACTTTGTGCGGCCAGATAAACACCAAAAATTGTCGAGATCACCATAAAAAACTGATTTAACCAAAAGCCTGTACTTTTTAGTTCTTTATTATCAACGGTTCTGAGAACCTGAGCTAACTTTTGAGTAGCTGCAGGGCTTTTTGTTTCACTCTGGGTAGAGGGAGTTGTTGGGGTCATTGCAAAATCCTTTTGTATTGCTTCCTTTTTAAGCAGAGCATTCTAAAGAATACTCTGCTTATAATCAATATTGTATTAGCTAATTATAATTATTACTGATTTATTATTTTATAGGTCAATCATAATTTTTTGATTAAATTATCCTTTGTTTAACAATACTGCTCCACTTTGCTCACTCCCTAAATGATCGTCTTTATTATAAATAGGGCAGCTTTTAAGTGATAAACACCCACAGCCAATACATCCATCTACGCGGTCGCGTATGCGTTGCATATACGCTATGCGTTCATCTAATTGAGCTTGCCAGCGTTTTGAAAGCGCAGACCAATCTTTTTTAGTGGGCGTGCGGTTATCGGGGAGTGAGGCAAGTGTTTGTTTTATATCGTCTAGCGAAATGCCCATGGCTTGTGCTGCTTTTATCACGGCCACTCGGCGAAGTACTTCAGGTTTGTAGCGGCGTTGATTGCCGCTGTTTCGCCAGCTTTTTATTAAATGTTTAGTTTCGTAAAAGTGTAATGTAGACACTTTTACACCACTTCTTTTTGCTACGTAACCTACTGTTAAAGTGGCGTCGATCAGCTTTTTTTGCTCAGCAGACATTAATTTTATCCCATGTATTGACCTCAATATAACTTGAGGTTTTAAGCTCCTTTCAACATTAAAAAAGGAGCTGGAAAAATGCAACAAAAACTTAGTCGTAGCACCGTTATTATTTATTCATCGGCACGAAAAAATGGTAACACAGCCGCACATGTTAAAAGTTTTGCTGAGCAAAATGAGCTGCATGTTGTGTGTTTAGATGAATTTAAAATACCGCCTTACAGTTACAGTAAAAAATATACTGATGATGAATTTTTCTCGCTTTTTGAATCACTTTTAAATTACGACCATTGGGTATTTGCTTCGCCAGTGTATTGGTATAGCACCACAACACAAATGAAAGCATTCATAGACAGAATTACCGATTACATGGATGACGAACATTTAAAACCAAAGTTGCGTTTACTGCGCAGTAAAGATTTTTCGTTGTTGTCTAATGCGTCGTCGAGTGAGGCGCCAGATGCTTTTGTTGCGATGTTTAAAAACACATTTAGTTATTTAGGCATGCGTTTTTTAACGCATCACCATAAAACTTCTCACACTTTATCGTGAATAACTGCCTTTTATACAAAGCATCTGGTACTTTATTTATACACTAAAAAAGCCAAAGGATTGTTTATGAAATTTTTACTATTACTTTTGTTGTTAAGCCCATTATCTTTCGCTAATGAGCAACCTATTAACGGTTTTGGTTATTACTATAAAGTACCAGAGCATGCAGCGATTAATGATTCGACTCAATTTAAAATAGCGTTTGATGTGGCCGATGGCGCTAAAAAAGGCGAGCAAAATAATGCGATGAACTCACTTGCCCGCTTTATAAATATGCATGTTGCACATGGCATTAAACCAGAGAGCATTCAGTTAGCATTAGTTATACATGGTGGTGCAAGTGTAGATGTGCTATCGAACGATGAATATAAAAAACGCTTTAACGTTGATAATAAAAACGCGAGCTTAATAAAACAATTATTGGCAAATAACACGCAGGTATTTGTGTGCGGGCAGTCGGCTACTCACTTTAAAGTAACGCCTAAACAGCTTATACAAGGCGTTACCATGTCTTTATCTGCTATGACCGCGCATGCTCAACTTCAGCAGCAAGGTTACACTTTGAATCCATTTTAATGAAAAAATCTATTTTATGTTTTGGTGACTCAAATACGTGGGGGTTAAACCCCGCAACGGGAAAGCGGTTTGAGGAAAAAGTAAGGTGGCCGTCGGTATTAGCAGAAAGGCTAGGTGACCAATTTGCTATTATAGAAGCAGGGCAGCCTAATCGTACGCTTGTGAATAATCCACCATTTAATGGGGACTTATCGGGGGTAAGTTATTTAAAACCACTTTTAGAAGCGTACTCTTTGACTGCTATAGTGATAGCCCTTGGTACTAACGATTTAAAAAAGCGCTTTAAATTAACGCCTGAGCAAATAGGTCAAGGCTTAACAAACTTACTAGATAGTATTGAAATGTTTTATGAGGGTAATAAACAACCCAAGCTCATAATATTGAGCCCACCCTATGTTAGCTGTGTAGGGCAATATAAACATGTTTACGAGGGCGCACCGAGTAAAAACCTAGCTTTGAGTAAAGAGTTTGAAAATATTGCCCGTGCTAAAAAAGCCTACTTTTGTGACTTACAGCAAAGTATTACTGTTTCAGCTATTGATGGGGTGCATATTGATGCTGATGAGCACGCTGAAGTAGCGGGTTTAGTGTGTAATTTAATAAATGAAGTTGATGCATAGTTCGGTTTGAGCCTAAGTTAAAAATTTTACTTTTTGAAGAACGAATAATGCAGGTCGTGATTGTAAGGCAGGGTAACTATAATTTAATTATGGATACTGCAGCCATTAGTCGCAGTAATATTGCAGCACCGTACTGGGAAATAACGTATAAAACGGGTTCTGAGTAATTTCATTTGGCAGGTAAAAGCGGCTTGAGTAAATTGCTTGTAAGCCACAAACAAATACCATTTGAAACCGCACTTATGTGCAGCAATAAAAATAAAGGATATTGCGTTGCGGTTAGAACACCATGGAGTGAGTTTTTCGCTGACAATCAATTTTTGCTGATCATTTCTCTTATTTTAACCTGCCTAACGGGTGTGTCGAGCGCGCTAATAGTGGATTATCAAATTGCCGCTCGTCGCTCTACTAATAATAGAGTGCGTAAAGGCTTAGCAAAGGGCTCATTTCATTGGACTTACCAACCTATTATTTGTTTGCACACAGGTAAAGTAATTGGTTGTGAGGTGCTAGCTCGGTTTAAAGACAAATACGGGCCACTGTACCCCGATGAGTTTATCCCGGTGATACGAAAAAATAATTTAACGTGGTCGTTTACTCAAGCAATGATAGCAAAAGTACTTAAAGAGCTTACAGAGTTGGACGATTTACCAACGGGTTTTAAGGTGTCTATTAATATATTTCCTTGCGATGTAGAGCTTGGAAATGTATCGCTGTTGACACAAGAGCCTGCACTTATTAATTCACGCTTTATTATTTGTCTAGAAATAACCGAAGACGAGTACCTCGATACCAGTATTGCGCATGCTCATTTTAGAACGCTAGTTGACTCTGGATTTAATTTGTCGCTCGATGATTTTGGAACGGGTTACTCCAATTTAAGAAACTTACAAAATTTAAGTTTTCATCAGTTAAAAATAGACCGCACCTTTGTTCAAGATATAGCAACACAAGGTTTAAAAGCGTCTATGATCCCTAATATTATGGAGTTAGTGCGTAAGTTTAACTACACCTGTGTAGCTGAAGGAATAGAAACAACAGAGCAAGAGGCTATGTTAAAAACAGCCGGTGTACATTATGGGCAAGGTTGGAAATATGGCCGGCCAATGAAGGTCGATAAATTTAAACGGTATATAGCACAGCAAACGCTTTAAAAAAGATCGACGATCTATTTTAAAGCGTATAAGCAGCTAAATTTATTATAAAAACAGGCTAATTAGAATGATTAGATCAATATTTACAATGCTTTTGTTACTCTTAATAACTGGCTGCGCATCGCAATACCCTAATCAGCAAGTTGTTGGAAAGCAATTTCCAACGATTACTGGCGAAAGCTTAGAGAAGAAAGAATTTGTTATTCCGAGTGATTTTAACACTGAAAAAACCTTGCTGCTTATAGGCTATAAACAAGATAGCCAGTTTGATATTGATCGCTGGTTAATCGGTTTAGATATGGCAGGTGTAACACTCCCTACCTATGAGTTACCTACCATTGCCGGCATGGCACCGCGTATGTTTAGCACGTTTATTGATAATGGCATGCGCAAAGGTATTCCTAAAGAGTTATGGGGTGGTGTTATTACTATTTATAAAGACGGTGAAACGGTGCAAAAGTTTACTGGTAACCAAAGCCCTAACAATTCGCGCGTTATTCTCATAGATAGCACAGGGAAAATATTATATTTTTACGACCGTGGTTTCTCTGTTGATGCGCTCAATAAGTTAAAGGCAAAAATATAATATGAGGCCGGTAATTTTATAGCCGGCCATGGATTTTATTTGTATGGATGGGTTTTGAGCCAGTGCTCGGCGATTTGTTCGCGCGTGGCAAACCACACTTGCTCATGCGATTTAGCATATTCTAAAAATCGTGCGAGGGCTTTAATGCGCCCAGGGCGGCCAATTAAGCGACAATGCAGCCCTATCGACATCATTTTTGGGGCGTTTTCACCTTGTGGATCGCCTTCTTCATAAAGCGTGTCGAATGCATCTTTTAAATAATTATAAAATTGATCGCCGGCATTAAAGCCTTGCACTGCAGCAAAGCGCATATCGTTTACATCAAGGGTGTAAGGCACTATTAACTGTGGTTTACCTTCTTTAATACTGTAAAAGGGTAAGTCGTCGCTGTAGTCATCGGCATCATATAAAAATGAGCCATTTTCTACCACAAGGGCAGCAGTATTTGGGCTTGTGCGCCCGGTGTACCAGCCTGAGGGCTTTTTACCGGTAAGCGTTTGAATGATCTCAATGGCTTTTTGCATGTGCTCGCGCTCGGTTTGCTTATCTATATGTTGATAATTAATCCAACGCAGGCCATGGCTTGCTATTTCGTGCCCTGCATCAACAAAAGCTTTAGCTACATCGGGATGGCGCTCAAGGGCCATTGCCACAGCAAAAATGGTGACCGGTATATCGTATTTTTTAAAAAGTTTAAGTAAGCGCCACACGCCTGCGCGCGAGCCATATTCGTAAATAGACTCCATGCTTATATGGCGGTCTTCTACATGTGGGGCACTGACTATTTCGGATAAAAATGTTTCGGCCGCTGAATCACCATGTAATACACAGTTTTCGCCGCCTTCTTCGTAATTTAATACCACTTGTACAGCAATGCGGGCTTTATTGGGCCAATTTGCATGGGGCACCTGTGAGCCATAACCAATTAAATCGCGCGGGTAGTGTTTAAATTGCTCGCTCATGTTATTGCTCCTTTTTAAGTGCTGTGAGCCAAAAGCCTAGCGTTTCGCGCTCTGTGTCTGTCATTTTGGTCATATTGGCCAGTGGCATATCTTTGGTTATAACCGCGCGGGTATGAATAAGCGTGCTGGCTTTTTTTACATCACTAATAGAGTCGAGCTTAAAGCCAAGCGGCGCTGTTTGAAAAAGCTCAGAGGTGGGTGTTTCACTGTGGCACTGTGTACAGTGCTTGCTGATTATATCCCACACTTGAGTGTCGGTAATACTTGCTTGTAAAAGTGCGTTTTCGCCTGTATTTGTTGTGCTACTAGGCCATGGAGCTATAGCAAGCATTAGGGCGAAAAAGGCGGCAATACCACTTATAAGTACCGAGGGTTTATTAACGCCTTGGTGCTTTAAATTAAAGTAATGGCGTATCCACATGCCAATACCAAATAGCGCAATTAATATAAGCCAGCCAACGCTGTGGCTGTAGGTGTAAGGAAAGTGGTTGCTCAGCATAATAAATACCACTGGTAACGTGGCGTAGTTATTATGAATAGAGCACAGCTTTGCTTTTAAACCCGGTGCGGAATCAGGAATACGGCCAGCTTCTACCTCGCTTACCATGTAGCGCTGCCCTGGCATAATAATGTGATACACATTGCCAACCATACACGTGCCAATAAGCGCACCTACATGAATATACACAGCGCGGTCACTAAATAGCTGATCAACCCCATAAGTCCAAAGGGCCAATAGGCCAATAACCACAGCAATAAACGCTTTGCCGTTTTCAACAAGCGGGGTTTTACATAATAATCGATAAACACCATAACCTAAGCCAATAAAGCCAAGAGATGCACCAATAGCGGCAAATTTACTTAGCTCACTTTTACTGTTATCGATTAGGTAAACATCGGCGCCAACATAATAAAGTAGACTAAATAATAAAATACCTGTGATCCACGTTGTGTAGGCTTCCCACTTAAACCAATGCAGGGTGTGCGGCATTTTTTCAGGGCCATTTTGATACTTAGCAACTTCGTAAAAGCCACCGCCGTGCACGGCCCATAAATCGCCTTTTATGCCTTTGTCTTGTTTCCACTGTGGCGGGGTTTGTAAGTTATTATCAAGCCACGCAAAATAAAACGACGCTCCAATCCACGCAATGCCTGCAATGACATGAAAATAACGCAGTACTAAATGAGCAAGCTCAAATAAATAATTTTCCATTGGCTAAGCCTCTTCTAATTGCGGTGTCTGGGTGGCTGTAAATTGTTTTTTATCATCGCGTTTATACACGCTTTTACCCATAATGTAGGTTTGTTCAATACAGCGGTCGTCGCCTAGCATCATCATGGCAAAAAGCTGTTCGTGAAGGGTTTTGGCATGGCCAATTCTGAACTTTAAAAACGAGGTGGCGGCGTAATCCATTACAATAAAGTCAGCCTCGCAACCTATTGCAAAATTACCTATGGTGCCCTCTAAATCAAGCGCCCGTGCACCACCAAGAGTTGCTAAGTATAGGCCCTTAAAGGCTGAGAATTTTTGACCTTGAAGCTGCTGAATTTTGTACGCTTCATTACCGGTTTGTAGCAACGAAAAACTTGTTCCTGCGCCAACATCGGTGCCCATACCTACGTTAATACCATGCTCTTCACAGGCTTTTAAATTTAATAAGCCCGATCCTAAAAATAAGTTAGAAGTAGGGCAGTGCGAAATAGCCGCGTTGTTATCGGCAAGGCAGCAAAGCTCGCGCTCAGATAAATGAATACTATGAGCAAATACCGAACGTTTACGCACCATTTTAGCTTGCTCGTAAACACGTAAGTAGTCATCAGCTTCTGGGAATAACCCTTTTACCCATTCACACTCGTCTTTGTTTTCAGATAAGTGCGTATGCAGGTAAGTGTCGGGGTATTCTTCTAATAATTGAGTACATTTTTGTAGTTGCTCAGGGGTTGATGTAGGCGCAAAACGTGGCGTTACCGCATAGCTTAACCTATCAACATTGTGCCATTTTTCTATGAGTGCTTTTGATTGATCGTAACTGGTTTGCGCGCAATCTGATAAATCGTCAGGGCAGTTTCTGTCCATCATTACCTTGCCGGCAATCATGCGTAAATTACGTTTTTGCGATTCGCTAAAAAAGGCATCAACCGATTGCGGGTGCACCGTGCCAAAAACTAGCGCGGTGGTGGTGCCGTTACGTAATAACTCATCTAAAAAGCGGTTTGAAACCTCACTTGAGTACACTTCACTGGCAAACTTTTTTTCGGTTGGGAAGGCGTATTCGGTAAGCCAACTTAAAAGCTGCTCGCCATACGCGCCGACCATTTCGGTTTGCGGCAAATGTATGTGTGTGTCTATCATGCCGGGCATTACCAATTTGCCATCGTGGCGAATAATAGTGGTTGATTTATCTAAGCTTGGCAGTATGTCTTGCTCGTAACCAAGGTTAACGACTTTGCCGTTTTGAATAACTAACGCGCCTTTTTCAAAATAGCGATGGGCGGTGTCGCCGGCTATGGCAGGGTCGTCAACAAAGTCGAGTATGTTGGCACAAATTACGGTTAATTTATTATTGTTTTGCGTGCTCATTGTTAGCTACCTCTGTACGTTGAGTAGCCAAATGGGCTAAGCAATAACGGAATATGATGATGTTTTTCATCTTGTAATCTAAAGGTTATTTGCGCTTCTGGGTAAAACGCTGGGGTAGGCTGGTTTTCATAATAGCTGTTTAAGTCAAAAACCAGTTTATAGGTGGCAAATTCTACGTCTGTGTTGAGCCAGTCGGTAATTCGCCCGTCGCTATTTGTTTTACCTCGAGCTATTAATTGCCACTCGTTATTAGTGTATACAAACAATTGTACAGCTACATTTTCAGCCGGTTTACCTGTGCTGGTATCGAGAATATGGGTAGTGATAGGGCTTTTGTTCATACTTTTATTCATAGCAATGACTCCAATCTTATTTTTGTTATTTTGGCTTGTTCGCCCGCGGCAATTGTTAGCTCTTTTTCGCGGGTGTTGTGTATGCGTAGCTCTATAAGTTCAAGCATTTGCTCAGCACTTTTACCGCTGGCACACACAATAAAAATAAAGCCAAATTTACTGAGGTATTGTTTATTTAGCGCAATCATTTTTTTAAGGGTTTGCTCGTTTGCTTTACTCATGCCAGATTGTTCGTGCCCCGCTTTTTGCGCTGTAGCGGCGTACTTTTTACTTAATGTTGATAAATCGCCAATTTGCGGGTGGCCTTCAAAAGCGGCTAAATAATCGCTCTCACCTAGGCTATCCCATACGCTTTGCGCGCTCTGAAATAGGTGCTCTTTATTTTTAAATGGCATGATATTTAACATACCGCTTACCCAGTTAGGGGCTGTGCAGCAGTGCTCTAAGGCTTGATGCGCTTGCGCTGTATTTAGGTCGTTAATTTTTAAGCTACTCATGCGTTTTCTTCCTCGTGCGTGGTGCTAATTAAGGCATTTTTAAGTGCACGCCATTGCAGGCCTTGGCGTTTGGGTGGATGGGTTTGCATAGCTTGATAAAGGCCAATTAATTGCCCGCTAATTGAAATAGCCACTTCCATAGGGAGCTTGCCCGTTATATTTTCAAGCCCAACAGGGCAGGTCATTTGCTTTATTTGCTCGGTGGTAAAATTGCGATGAGCTAAGCGTTGTTTAAAGCGTTTTGCTTTGGTATCAGAGCCAATAACACCAAGCCAATTGGCATCAGCGCGTTTAATAATGGCTTGTGTGAGTGCAAAATCGAGCTGGTGGTTATGAGTTAATATTAAGTAATTATTAGCTTTGGGCGCGCGTTTTACTTGCTCTGATGGCTCTTCATCAACCACTTTTACTACGTTATTAGGAATGTTCTGTGGGAATACATCGGCGCGGCTATCTATCCAACGTATACGCATAGGCAGCTGTGCCAATATACCAATAAGCGCTTGTGCTACATGGCCTGCGCCATAAATATCAAGCGTAAAGCGCTCACTTTGCATGCACTCAAGCATTACGGTGGCAGCTCCGCCGCAGCACTGGCCTAAATTTGCGCCTAGGTTAAATTGCTCTATCACTTGGGTGGCCTCACCTTTGGCAAGTAGCTCGCGGGCTTTTTCTATTACTACGTATTCAAGATGACCACCGCCAAGGGTATCGTAAATATGCTCGCCACTTATTACCATTTTAGAGCCTGTACCACGTGGGGTTGAGCCATTGGTGCCAAGCACAGTGGCAATAACATAATTAGTGCCGCTTTGTTCGTGCTCGTTTATAGCTTGCGCCCAATTTTGAGTATGAAAACCCTGAAACGACTCATTTAAATTAGCCATGTTGCTGCTCCTTAAACCAGCTGGCGGTTTGCTCAATTGCATTTAATACACGCTCAGGTGTTGCTGGCGTATCAAGTGGGGCGGTGTATTTGTAATTGGCCACACTGCTTATGGCGTTACGAATCGCACTCCACACACTAAAGGCCAGCATAAACGGCGGCTCGCCAACTGCTTTTGACCTAAATACGGTGGTTTCTGGATTGGCCGAGTTATATAAATTGACGTTAAATTCGGCAGGGGTATCGCCAATAGCCGGAATTTTATAGTTAGCAGGGCCAAAGCTTGCAAGCTGGCCTTTATCATTCCATTGTAAGTCTTCGGTGGTAAGCCAGCCCATACCTTGTACAAAGGCACCTTCAATTTGGCCTATATCAAGTGCTGGGTTAATTGAGCTGCCCACATCGTGCAGAATATCAACGCGAGTTACGGTGTTTTCGCCTGTTAGCGTATCGATTTCTACTTCACTCAGTGCTACGCCATGCGCGTAGTAAAAAAACGGTCGGCCTTCGCCTTTGGCTCTATCATAATGAATTTTAGGGGTGGCGTAATAACCGGTTGATGAAAGCGATATACGATTCATATAAGCAAGGTTTGCAAGTTCGCTAAAGCTAATTTCGCCTTTATTAAAGGTAATGAGGTTATCTTTAAATACAATACTTTGGCTGTCTGCTTCAAAGTGCTCGCTGATAAAGTTTATTAAGCGCTCTTTTATTGTGTTTACTGCATTTAGTGCCGCCATGCCGTTTAAGTCGGTACCGCTTGAGGCGGCGGTTGGCGAGGTGTTGGGTACTTTGTCGGTACGGGTTGCGCTTATGCTTATGGCGTCAAAATCAACGCCAAACCCATGGGCGACAATTTGCGCTATTTTAGTGTTTAAGCCTTGGCCCATTTCGGTGCCGCCATGGTTTAAATGTATCGAGCCATCACTATATACATGCACGAGCGCTCCCGCTTGGTTTAAGTGCTGTACGGTAAACGATATACCGTATTTTACCGGCGTCATCGCAAGGCCCTTTTTTATAATAGGGGATGATGCGTTAAAGGCTTTAATCGCCTTTTTTCGCGCCCAGTAATCACCCGACTCTTCAAGCTGGGTTATCATATCTTTTAAAATATGCTGTTCTACGGTTTGATGATACGGCGTGGTGTCGCGGCCTTTTTTGTATAAATTAAGTTTTCGGATCTCAAGCGGATCTTTACCTAATTTAGCGGCAATATCGTCCATTATTAGCTCACCCATGATCATGCCTTGCGGGCCACCAAACCCTCTAAACGCGGTGTGGCTTACGGTATTAACTTTACAGCGATTCCCTTTAATGGTGGCAGCTGGATAGTAATACGCGTTATCGGCATGAAACATTGCACGGTCTACAATGGCATCAGATAAATCGGGCGAATAACCACAAAACCCATTTACAGTTACATCAGCGCCTTCAATTAGGCCATTTTCGTCAAACCCTACATGGTATTGGTTATAAAATGGGTGCCGCTTACCGGTAAGTTTAAAGTCGTCGCTGCGCGCTAGGCGCATTTTAACGGCGCAGCCAAGGTGATAAACCGCAAGCGCTGCAAGGCAAGCCCACGGTGCGCCTTGGGTTTCTTTACCACCAAAAGCACCGCCCATGCGGCGGGTTTCTACGTTTACAAAGCTAAATGGCTTTTTTAAAATTTTAGCAACTAAGTGCTGCACCTCTGTTGGGTGCTGCGTAGAACATTGCACATGAATCCCGCCATCGTTGTCGGGCTGAGCGAGAGCTATCTGTCCTTCAAGGTAAAAATGTTCTTGGCCGCCTATGTGTATTTCACCTTTAAGTTGGTGGGTTGCATTATTTATTGCTTGCTCGCTATTACCGCGGTTAAGTGAATGTGGCGGCCTTACCCAGTGCTCTTTTTTTATCGCTTCTTTAATATCAAGTATGGGGGTGGTTTGCTCGCACTCTATAACCACTAAGCGAGCAGCGCGGCGCGCCATTTCGTAGCTGTCGGCAACTACTACTAGCACTGGTTGCCCGTGGTATTGAATTTCGTGATTGGTTAATAGCACATCCCCAGGAAATACTGGGCCAATATCAAGCTTACCGGGTACATCATCGGCCGATAAAATACGTTTAACGCCTGCCACTTCAAGCGCTTTACTTGTATCGATTGATTTAATAAAGCCGCTGGTAATAGGCGCAAGTACAGGGTAGGCGTGTAAGCAGCCATGAGGCTCTGGGTTATCGTCGGCGTAGTTTGCATTGCCACATACTTGTTTTATTGCACTTTCGTGGTACTTAGATTGGCCAACGCTTCCGCCTTGGGCTTTTAGTTTATCCATTTCAAAGTGACGCATGTGAGATCCTCGTAATGGCAATGTTGTTATTATTTTTATTGCTACTAGGCTGTGCATCGCAAAACTCAATACCAATACGCTGTAGCAAGTTTTTGCTTACTGTAGTGCGGTAATGTGCGCTGCTGCGTACATCGCTCATTGGGGAAAAATCGTCATTTATAGCGGCTGCGGCATCTATAAACGTACTTACTTGTAAGGGCTGAGCATTAAGTTTTTGCTCTATGTGCGTGGCGCGTTTGGGTATTGCAGCCATACCGCCCATGGCACAGCGGGCATTGCTAATTACGCCTTGTGTTTGCTCAATAGCCAGTACTAAACACACAGTAGATATGTCATCTTCAAAGCGTTTTGAAATTTTATGGCACGCAAGCTTTAACGAGTCTGGGCGTTTTGGCACTGTAATTTTGCTAATGACTTCATCGCTATTAATGACTGTTTTTTTGTAATCAACAAAGTAGTCGGCCACGTTTATTGTGCGCGTGCCTGCTGCGCTTAATAAATCCATAGTGGCATTAAGTGCAATTAATAATGGGGCTGGGTCGCCAATTGGAGAGGCATTGCCTATGCTGCCACCTAAGGTGCCACTGTTACGTACTTGGTTAGAGCCAAGGCGTTCAAACAGCTCTTTAGACTCTGGGTAGTAAGTGTAAAAAGCGTTTACAAATTGGCTGTAAGGGAGTGCTGCACCAATATGTAGCTCGCCGTTGTTATCGCTTAATGTACACAGCTCTTTAGCTTGGCTTAGGGATATTATTACATCGGGCAATAGCATGTTTTGGCTAAGCTCAATGGCAAAGTCGGTGCCACCAGCAACCAAGTGTGCATGCGGATATAGCGCTTTTAGTTCAACTAGCTGCTTAGCATTTTGAGGCAAGTAGAATTTGCGTGGGCCATTTTTTAAAAATGGAACATCGTCATCATATTGCGTATTAAGTGAGGCTTTAAACTGAGCGGCCATGGCTGAGTAAGGCTCATTTTTGCGCTCATAGCTGTAGGCTTTTTCTACTGCGAGTAAAATAGGGCTGTAGCCAGTACAACGGCATAAGTTGCCACCTAAAGCATGAATAGCGGCCTTTTTACCTGGGTAACTCGGGTTATTAATATAAAGCGCCAACATGCTCATTATTATACCTGGGGTACAAAAACCGCATTGCGAACCATGACATTCTACTAATGCGCGTTGTACTGGGTGTAAGTCATCAAGGGTTGGGTAAAGCCCCGTTGTTACAGCCTCTACAGTTACTATGTGTTTTGCGTGTGCATTACCTAATAAAAGCAGGCAGCTGTTCATGGTTTGGTAGTGCCAAACTGGGTTACCGTTTGAGTTGGTTTTTTCTTCGCCGACTAAAATTGTGCACGCGCCGCAATCGCCCGTAGCACACCCTTCTTTGGTGCCCACTTTCCCTTTTTTGGTGCGTAGCCAGTCCAAAATGGTGAGACTTGGCGAACATTCTTGTACTTCTATTGGCGTGTCATTTAATAAAAACTGAATCACACAGACCCCCTTAGCTTTTTAACACCCTGTTTTTAATAAGGTTTGTTGTTTGCTTTTTCGTATTGTTATTGCGCAAGTAAGAAAAAAGCTGTTTTATTATGATTAATACTTTGCAGTTAACATGCCAAATCTGACCGATCGGTTAGCTTTTTGCTTTTTAAGAGGGTGAATAAGGTTTTAAATGAAGTTTATAAAGTTATAAAAAGGTTTTAAGTTTCTTATTTTAATTGCTTTTATTTGGTTTTTATCGAGTAGTTATGTTTTAGTTTGTTATTTTTTGCATTACTTTTTAATCGCTTTTATGTGTTAACTTGACCAATAGGATATGTTTATTCTTGTAAGCTATGTGCTTTTAAAAAGTGCTTTTAAAAAGTGCTTTTAAAAAGTGCATTTATATAATTATTTAAAATTACATAAGCGAGGATATTTTTTTAGCTAGGTTGAATGCTTTTTAGAAAAAACGAGGTCTTAGTTAGCCATTGCAGATTTAATAGGCACATAATGAACTTAACACACACAAATAACGCACTCACCTTCATACTTACACTCAGCTTTGCGTTGCTTGGCGTATCGTTTGCTTTGGGTGCAAACCCAAATGCACTTGTAGCAACATTTGAATTTTATGGGTTCAATACTTCACTAAATAATAAAATGATAGGCTTGCTAACCGGAAGCACTATGATTGCATTAGCTCTTGCCACTCTAGCCGCGCATTTAAAATTAATAAAACCTACACCAGCATTAGTTTTCGCGTTAATTGTTAGCATAGTGCCTTTACTTACTTTATTAGCCAGCAACCGTTGGGTGGCCCAGTTAGGCGGCTTTCCAATTATTGGTAGTGGGCAAGGCGTTATTAAATACTTTGCAGTCATCCCTTTGTATTTATTTTTGTTTTATAAAAATAAGCTAACAGACAAACAACACGTACTTTTAAACTTTATACCGGTTGCTATGGTTTTACTGTGGATTGGTGGCATGAAATTTTATGAGTTTGAAGCCAAAGCCATTGTAAGCCTGATAGAAACCTCACCGTTTATGTCGTGGTTATACACGGTATTTAGTGTGCAAGGTGCATCAAACGTAATTGGTGGGTTTGATGTATTATTTGCAGTGCTACTTGGCATAGGTATTTTACTTAATAATAAAAAGCTTATTATTGTTAGTGGCTTAGCGTGTTTAAGTGTGTTTTTAATGACCCAAACATTTTTAATTACCGCAAATGGCGCATTGAGCTCAAGCACATTATTAGAGCGTTTAGGGCAATTTGTAATTAAAGACTTATGGTATGTAGGCAACTTAGTTGTTATTGCCACTTTAATGTTATTTAAACCAGCTAAATAAAGAGAACTGTATGGTTAGTTGCCACCAATACGACTACATCGAAATTGCCTGTATGCACCATTTAAGCATTGAGCTTATATTAAAAAATGGCGATGTTGTGTGTGGGGTAGCAACTGATACAAAACGCAATGCTAATAGAGACGAATGCATAGTTGTTAACGTAAATAGCGAGCTGCAACTAATTGTACTTACTACAATTAGTGCACTTAAAGCGCTTTCTCACAACCCTTATTTTGATAATGTAAACTTTGAGGCTAATTAAACACTCTACTTTAGCTTTATTAATAATGGTGCAAAGGCAGCGCTGTAAAACTCTATTAAAAACAAACTATGTATATAATCCACAACTTTTACTCTAATTCGCAACCCAATAACCTTATCAATACGGTTTTTGTATCTTATAAAAAGTCACTTTTATATTCCTTAATTGCTTGTTTACATTGCTGTTATTGGTGGGATTATTAAGCTATATTATGTGTGCCGTTTACGGCAAAAGTCATATCCTTTATTTGGAGTAGTTGTTGTTAAAGTGTAGTAAGTGCAAAACAAAAAATAGTTTTAAAACTGACTTTTGGATGTCAAAAATCGATATGGTGGGATTTCTTTTTCTTAGCCTTTGTTTATCTATTCCAATAGGTTTCTTGGCTTTTTTAGCTGAAGAGTCACAAGGTTTTGCTTATTTTATAGCTTTTTTTACATTTGTTATTGCGATAATTGGCAAGCACTATAAGGTTGTGGCACTTTTATTTGTTGAGTTGTGTATAGATTCAGCACTCTACGAAAATGGCGCTTATGAATTTAGTTTTATGGTGGCAACAGCGTTTGTTCTCACGTTTATAAAAATTGGGAGTAAAGTGTATGGCTTCTTTTTTCAGTGCGTTAACTATAAGTTCGAATTAGATATAACCTGTGGTAAGTGTAAGAAAGTTTATAAGCAATTAAAATTACCGCAGCAGGCATAGTCAGCATATATCAAGCGCATTAAAAATGGCGTTAAATGCTCTTTTGAGACTCATTCTCTGCTAATTATAGCCAAGCATTCCCCGCATTATATGCGAGCGTTAGCAATCATAAATCTTAGTAAGGAGCCAACATTTGAAAAAAATTATACTCGCTGTTGCAGTTTTAATGTCGAGCATTTCACATGCATCGGAAAATGCGAAAAGTTTTTTGATGAATATACGAAGTTAGGTAGTAATTTTGTCGTGGAAGTTGCTTCTTTATATGCAAACGATGCCAAAATTCATTCCTATCGCGTTTACCCGCATGGTAGGAGCGTCAAATGGAAATTACGGGTGAACAGTGGAAGGTGCTTGTACAACGTGTAATGCCACTGGCAAAAATGAAAAATGAAAAATGACAAAAGCACATTCAAAAACATAGCAATAAAGTCTGAAGGAAATGGCTACAAGATCAAGGCACACCGATATTCTGAAAATAAATATTATACCGATAAAGGCTATTATATGCTTCTAAAAAGAACGTAGAAGGGGCAGCTAGAAGTTGTGGAAGAATACATGGAAACACAGCCGCAATCTGATTGCTAACCTACCACCTAGTTACATTATTAAATAATTGACGTAAATACGCCGTTTAAACATCAGTAATATTACAATTGAATATAAAAAGCAGGTATTTGCTATTACTGCTGTAGTTGTAACTCATCTTGGTGACATGCGAGTAAAACCTCACAAGGTTAATCGTTACATAGAGCAATACTTACATTTTAACCTCTTGTTACAGATTAGCTTCACTATTCTTTTAACGTTTGTGTATACAGTACAAGCGCGCTGTACATCACACATAGAGCCTTTGTTACATCGCTGTCGATAACGGCTTCCGCTGGGTGATGGCTTATGCCGCCTGGGCTGCGTATAAATAACATGCCAACGGGGCAAATTGGAGCGATTGCCATTGCATCGTGCCCAGCGCCTGAGGCAAGTGAAGGCGATGCTTGGTTGTTAAGTTTACATGCGCTAGAAAACAATTGCTGAATTTGAGTATCGCATGCTACGGCGTCGGCTGCGTGTGTCCATTGCCAATCGAGCGTTAAATTACGAGATGTTGCAATTTGATCTGCGCGGGTATGTATTGCATTCAGTAATATGGCTAGGTCGTCATCGTTTTGAGCGCGTGCATCTAGGCTAATGGTAGTTTTACCGGCAATAACGTTTGTAGCGCCTGGGCGTGCTTGAATTTGCCCAACGGTGGCAACTTCGCCATTTTTAGCATTGTTTGCTAGTTTTTCAATTTCGGTTACTAATTCAGCGCAGCCTGCTAACGAATCCTGACGTAAATTCATAGGTGTGGTACCAGCATGACCGCTTTGACCTGTAAGGGTGATCATAGCGCGCTTTGCTCCTGCAATGGCAGTGACAATGCCTAACGCCTGATTTACCGACTCAAGCACGGGGCCTTGCTCTATGTGGGTTTCCCAATAACCGAGTAATTCGTTTTTGTTAAGCGCAGCTTTTGCGTAATCATTTGGGTTTAGGCCAAAGTCCAGCATGGCTTGGCGCATGGTAATGCCGTTTGTATCTTGTATATTTAACCACTGCGGATCAAACTCGTTTGCCAGTGCTTTTGAGCCAATTAACGTTGTGGCAAAGCGGGTACCTTCTTCATCACAAAAACCCACAACATCTAAATGAAAGGGTAGATCTAGCTCTAATTCATGTGCTAGGGCGGCTATTTCAATACCCAGTAATACCCCTAAAATGCCATCAAATGCACCTGCGTTTGGTACGGTATCGAGGTGCGATCCTATAATTAAACGTTTAGCATGTGGGTTTGATGATGCTAAGCGCCCCCATAAATTGCCTACTTCGTCTTGCCACGATTGCATGCCCGCCTCAGCCATCCACGCAGCAGTAACGCTATTACACTCTTTGTGCTCTTTTGATAAATAAACGCGGTGAATGCCGCCTTGCATTTGCGATAGTGCGCTGAGAGTTTTACAGCGCCTTAAGGCGCGCGCAGCAAATTTATTAGCCAGCTCGCTGTTTAATAATGGCTCATGGAGTGGGCTTGCAATCGTCATGCTAAATCCTTTTTATTATTTGTAATGGGAAAGGGCGGCAATAGCGGCTTCGCCTTTAGGGCCTTTGTAACCGTTGGCATGTAGGCAGGCATCTAGGCTTGCCAATGTTTGTAATACGGCATCTTTACGGGCGTTGTAGCCCATAGTGCCAATACGCCAAATTTTGCCATGCAGTGGCCCAAACGAGGTGCCAATTTCAATACCAAAGTCGGTTAGCATTTGTCCGCGTACATGGTCGGCGTTAATTCCTTCGGGAATATACACACCCACTACGTTGTTCATTTTATTACTTATGTCACCAAATACGTTTAAGCCCAGCGCTTGAATACCCGTTAGCATGGCATCGCCGTGTAATTTGTGGCGGGCAACGCAGTTATCTACGCCTTCTTCAATAACAATGCGGGCACATTCTGATGCGCAATACAGCATGCTGGTGGCTTCGGTGTGGTGGTTAAGGCGCTCCTCCCCCCAGTAATTCATGATCATGCCTAAATCAAAGTAGTTTGAGCGTACAAATGGCTCGGTGCCGTCGGTATGCTGTGCGGTACGAATACCCGCTTCTACTTTTTTGCGTTTTTGGATCCAATCGGCGCATTTCTCGCTTAGTGTTAATGGCGCAGAGCCAGACGGGCCACCTAAACATTTTTGCAAACCAACCGACAGCGCATCGAGTTTCCACTCATCGGCGGGTAAATCGTTACCTACAATTGAGGCGGTGGCATCGCAGTAAAATAATACATCGTGCTTTTGGCAAATATCACCAATGTGTTCAAGCGGCTGGTTCATGGTTGTTGAAGTATCGCCTTGTACCATGGCAAGTACATGGGGTTTTACATCAACAATGGCTTTTTCTATTTGTTCTGGGGTAAATACTTCGCCCCAGGGTACGTCTATGGTATGTACCTTTGCGCCTACGCGCTCGGCTATTTCAGCAAGCAAGTGGCCAAAGCGGCCCATAATTGGTACCAGTACTTTATCGCCAGGGCGTAAAATAGAGCATAAAACGGCTTCTATTCCTGCGCGTGATGTACCGTCAACTAACAGGGTCCATTCATTTTTGGTTTTAAATATTTCGCGATAGCGGGCCATGGTCTCGTTCATAAAACCGGTCATTACTGGGTCGTATTGGCCAATTAGCTGCGCCGACATAGCACGCAGTACACGTGGATCTGCGTTAATTGGCCCAGGCCCCATGAGTAAACGCTGCGGCGGATTTAAGGTTTGAATTTGCGTGTTGCTAAACATGTTTTAGGCTCCGAGAGTCTGAATAAGCATGCGAATGCCCGTTATCATTAATACAACGGCAAAAGCGCGTTTTAATTGTTTTTGATCTAGCTTGCTACCAATTTTTACGCCAATAGGCGCAAACAAAATAGTCAGCGGAATAATAAGAAAAAAGGCAGGGAGGTTAACTAACCCCCACGTACCTAGGGGAGCATCGGTTGGCGTGGTGCCAATACTTAATAAGGTAATTACGCCCGGTAGCGCAATCAATAAGCCAAATACGGCTGCAGTGCCTACGGCAACATGGGCACGTACGTTAAATGCGCTAAGCATGGGCACACCAATTGTGCCGCCGCCAATGCCTATCATTACCGATAAGCCACCAACAATACTTGCCATTATGCCTTGGCCAAATTTACCTGGTAACTTACTTACAAGGGCAGGGGCGCCGGCTCTAAATAACATGTTAAGGCTAACTAAAATAGCAATACACGCAAACATAAGTACCAGTGCATTACCACGTATTGAGTGCGCTAAGTAGCTGCCTACAACGGCCATTGCTAAAATAAACGGCGCCCAGTATTTAATTAAAGCAAGGTCAATGTTTCCCTTTGCATGGTGCGAGCGAATAGATGAAATAGACGTAGGCACTATGGTGGCAAGCGATGTCGCGGTGGCTATCATCATGGCCGACTCAGGGCTTACGCCAAACCCTTGTAGTAAAAAATACAGTACAGGTACGATAACAATACCGCCGCCTACACCAAAAAGGCCTGCTAAAATACCTGCAAAAATGCCGGTTGCTATTAAGGCCACAATAATTGGCCATTGGTTTATTATTTCTGTCATGTGTGTTCCTACTACGTTGATGAAACAGTTGCACGGCCATCAGAGCGAGGATCCGTTGCAGCTTCAAGGGTTGTGGGTGTATCTAAAATTGCACCTGCATGGCCCATCATTTCGTTGTTGTTTTCAACGCTTACCCAGTCGTGTCCGCGTTGATTTAACTCATCTTGTATTTGCAAAGCGAGGCTGTGTTCTATTTTTAAATTTGTGCTGGTGTCGCCCCATGTGCGGCCAAGTAACCAGCGCGGATCGCTTACCGCTTGGTTAATTGACTTATTTCGCCACGCGTATCCGGCAAATACAGCGGCTTGAGTTTGTGGTTGGCCTTCACCACCCATAGTGCCATAGGCAAGGCGTCTGCCATCGTCAAATTTAGCCATAGCCGGGTTAAGGGTATGTGCTGGGCGTTTATTTGGCGCTAGTGCATTGGTATCTTGGTTGTTTAAGCTAAAGCTTAAACCGCGGTTATTCCATACAAACCCGCCTTCGCTCATGAGTATGCCGCTACCAAATTCCCAGTAAATACTTTGAATAAAGCTCACTAGTTGGCCGTTTTTATCGCGTGCTGCCATCCAAACGGTATCGCCGGGCTCAGTATTGAACGGCCATTTTTGGGCGGTATTCATATCAATATTATTGGCAAGCTCGTTTAGGCGATCATCGGTTAGTGCATTTTTGTAATCATCGCCGAGTGCTTCCGGGTCGGCCCAAAGTGTAGGGCGGTGAGTAAAGCTTTGTTTGGTTGCCTCAACAATTAAGTGGGTCCAGTCGGCTTCGGTGTTGGCGTTGTGTTTTAACTTATTGACCGCGCCAATTATTTGCAGCGAATGCACACCTTGTGTAGGTGCCGGTAAGTTATAGCAATTAATACCCGACAAATTAGCGCTCAGTGGGGCAACTACATCGGCTTGTGTATTGGCAATGTCGGCTGGGGTAATAATGCTACCTGCGTTTGCTAAATCGGCCGCAAATGAGTCAGCTAAAGGCCCTTGATAAAACGCATTTAAGCCATGTTTAGCTAAATTCTCAAAGGTATTGGCAAGTTTTGGGTTTTTAAAGTGTTGCCCTGCTTGTAACGGTTTACCGTTGGGAATGTATAGCGCTTTAAAGGCATCGTTGGTATTAGCAACCGTTGCTAGTTTTTCGCAACCTGCTTGAAGGCTTTTGGTAACAGTAAAACCTTCGCGGGCAAGCTTAATAGCGGGGCCTAAAATGGTACTTAATGGCAGGGCTGCGTGTTCATCTACCTCAAGGGCTTTTTGCCAGCCGCGGAGCGTAGCTGCTTGAGTAAGCGCGCTTAAACCGCCGCGCTCTGGTATTTGTTGCTCATTGCTGTAGGCGCTGATGTCGTTTGGTGCGCGCCCGCAGGCATCAATTGCTGTAGGGGTATTTTGATTTGGGTTATCAATAAGCCAGAAGCTGTCGCCACCAATTGAGTTCATATGAGGGTAAACCACGCTAATAGCAGCGGCTGCTGCTACCATTGCTTCTGATGCCGTGCCGCCTTGTTTTAATATTAATGTGCCCGCCTCTGTTGCAGCAAAGTGCGGGGCTGTAAATGCAATGTTGTGTGCGTTCATGTGAGAGTTTCCTGTTTAAAATATGCAGCTAATTGTGTTGCGCAGGCAAGTAAGCTTTTATCGTTGTTATGGCTCATCATGAGTGAAAACCCATAAGGGTGGCCATTATCTAAATTAGCCAATGGTAAGTGAACCTGTGCCGAGCGGCTCAAGCCCGCAATAGCAGATAAAGTTATAATTTGCATGCGCAGTGCGCTTGTGTCGGCGCCCAATTTAGGTGCGGTTGTTGGCGTGGTTGGCAAAAATAAGCAGCTGTTTGAGTTTAAGTTTTTAGCGATTAATGTTTGCCACTCGGTTTGTATATTAAGTGCTTCTTGTTCTTCTTGGGCAGTTAGTGCCAGTGCCATTTTAAAACGGGCTGCAATTGCCGGAGCAAACTGGGGAGGGTGCCCTGGCAATTGAAGCCAATCTTTATGCGCTTTAGCTATAGCACGACCTTGCAGTATTCTAAAGCTATCGGCAAGTTCGCTTAAAATGCTGTTTTTCGGCAGCGCAAATTCTTTGTGGTGTTTAAAATAAGGTTTGGTTTTTTCTAGTAGTTGCTTAATAGGTGCTTGCAAGTCTGGGCTTACTAGCTCAAATAACGGCTCGCAAATAACCAAGGTATTTACGCTACTCACCGTTTGATTTGGTAGCAATAAGTCGCCTACTTTTTCTAATAGTTCTGCGCTTTGGGTAAGCCAACCAATGGTATCAAAAGGCGGTGCTAGCGGGATTAGGCCGTCTTTTTCAATTACGTTATGGCTTGGCCTAATGCCAAATAAGCCGCAGTAACTTGCGGGTATTCTAATTGAGCCGCCGGTATCGGTGCCCAACCCAATGTCAGCTAAATTGCCGGCTACCGCGGCGGCTGAGCCCATACTTGAACCCCCACACGCGTGCCCTTTTAATTTAGGGTTTTGTGCTGCGCCATAATGAATATTATTACCTTCTAAGCTGTAAGCAAGTTCGTCGGTATGGGTAAAGCCTGTAAAAATACAACCCGCATCCATTAATTTGTTTACGCTACTTGCGGTTTGTTTAGCTGGTGGATGTGTTTTAAACCAGCGTGGATTACCTGCACTGTTTTTATGCTCTTTAACGGCAAATACATCTTTTACGGCAATGCGCTTAGTATTTAGTGTGCCTGTTTGTTTTGATTGCCAATTACTCGGTCCATGATCACAAAATATGCCTGTGTTTTTAGTTTTTGATTGCGTGTTCATTTTGTAACCTATGAAATAAAACTGACCAAATGGTTATTTACTAATTTTAAATTGATTAAAAGAGACTGTTGTCGTTATTTTTTTAAGTTCATTACGTAATATATTATTTTATTTACAAAGTATTCATTGCACTTTTAATTGGTGACTTTGGTTTTAGCAAACTTAGTATAAGCAAAACAGATGCCAAAACTCTGTTCTTGTCCGATTGGTCAGGTTTTTAGGCGTTGCAGAGGGGTATTTATAATTTTAACGTTTGAGAATGGGTGTTTTTAAGCGTAAAACAAACCAGTTTGGTGCATTGTTGCACCAAGTTGGTTTGTTTTTTCCATGAGCTTATTTAATAAGGGGGGTTTTACTAATTATTAGGCCATTAACGTCACCGTACAACCAATCGTTTGGCGCTATTGCGGTGCCTAGCATATTGATAGCTTGGTCTTTATCGCCAAAACCGCGCTTAAGAGTGCTGCGAGGGGTTGAACCAAGGGCCATTACCGGTAAATCCATTGTTGCAAGTATTTCTATATCGCGGCAACAACCATTTATTACAACACCTTCCCAGTTATTTTGTAGCGCGCGTTCGGCCATAATGTCGCCAATAAAAGCAAAGCGTTTGCTAGCAAATCCATCAATTACTAACACTTTCCCTTTACCATCTTGATGAAGAACATCGGCGGCAAACGAGTTGTCTTCTGGGCAGGTTACCGTTACTGCTTGGCCACTAAAGGTGGTTTTTTTACCAAAGTGGCGCAAGCCACTATCTGCTACTTGAACCGAATTGCGGTGATCGTCGAATAGGTCGGGGGTTGTAAAGTTTTCCATGTGTTAGCTCTCATTTTGAACGGGTATTTTTAAGCCAATACCTTTTAAAATTATGTGGGCAATTGATTGTGTTATTTGTGCCACGTCGGTTTCGTCATATTCAAGTTTATTCATTACTAAAAGTACTTCTGCCTGAAAGTCAGCGTAGTATTGTGTTGTTGACCAAATAGTAAATAAAAGGTGATGAGGGTCTACTTGGTCTATTTTTTTTGCGTCCATCCAGGACTGAAACACATCAATTTTTTGTTTAACCCAAGGGCGGGTATTTGTTCTAAAGTAGTTTTGTAAATACGGTGCGCCCCGTAAAATTTCATTGGCAAATAAACGAGATTGTAGAGGTTGGTTTACGGCAAGTATTACTTTACTTTTTATGTAGTTATAAAGCACTACAGCAGGATCGTCTTCAGCGGTGACGTTATCAAGGCCTAAGTTCCAGTTTGCTATTATTCGGTCTATCACGGCTTCGTAAAGGCCATCTTTGCTTTTGAAGTAATACAGTATGTTAGCTTTAGGCACGTTCGCTTCTTTTGCAACCATACTCATGCTTGCACCGTCATACCCATTAAGAGAAAACAATTGCTCGGCAGCATTTAAAATAAGCAGTTGGTTTTTTTCCCGAGTGACTTCTTTTTTATTTGGTTTTGTTTGTGTGGTCATTATTTATTATGCGAGTTTAACGTGTTGATTGATTGTAGCTTTACTGACCGAAAGGTCAATTACTAAAGTAGCTTCAACACTTCAATACACACATTAGCTAATGCTTCGACTAATGACGTTTACTATTTTATTTTGAACTTTACTAAGCCCACTGGATTACAAATCTCGCGCCCTGATCAAATAACGCCCAGTTTATAAACGTGTTAATTCACAAAGATCAACAGCCCCTTGTTATTTCTTTTCATTATTTACCTGTGCTAATAAGTCGAGCACTTTTTGTTGGCCAAAAGTTTGTGCAAATTGCTCGGCTGTTTGTCCTGCTTTATTTCGGTGGGCGTTATCGCAATCAAGGCTAACAAGCTTATTTGGTGATTTAAACACGCAAAGCGCATTTACGTCTCACTACAAAAACAATGTAGACGCGTTATACGCACCTGCAAGTAAAATTAAAGCAATTATGAAAAACGTGCTTGAGCCTAAAGGTAACTAATAATGAGCATTTTAATTGATTCTAAACAAGGTAAAGACGTAAGCGTAAGTTGCTTTGGCGAAGTGCTATGGGACTGTTTTGACTCTGGTAAACGTTTAGGTGGCGCACCTCTGAATATGTGTGTACGTATTAACTCGCTTGGTATTAAAGCCGACATGATAAGCGCTGTAGGTAACGATAAGTTAGGTGCTGAGCTTTTAAGCGAAATTAAAAGCAAAGGCGTAAGTTGCGATTATATTGCTGTTAATAACGACAAAAAAACCAGCACCGTACAAGTTACTCTCGATAAAAGCGGTTCAGCCAGTTACGAAATAGTAGCCGACACTGCGTGGGATAACATTGAGCTTACTGACTCACTTATTGAAAAAGTACAAGCCAGTGATGTATTTGTATTTGGCAGCCTAATTGGCCAAAGCGAAGCCTCTCTTGCTACGCTAAACCAATTAGTTGATGTAGCTAACTTTAAAGTGTTTGACGTAAATTTACGTGCGCCACACTACACGTTAGACACATTAGTAGATTTAATGAATAAAGCAGATTTTATCAAGTTAAACGATGAAGAGCTTTACGAAATTGCCAAAGCAATGGGCTGTAAGTTCCATTCGCTTGAGCAAAACTTAGCGTTTATTGCACAGCAAACTAACACTGAATATTTATGTGTAACCAAAGGCAGTCACGGCGCACTGTTAAAGGTTAAGGGCCAAAATTATTACAATTCAGGCTATTTAATTAGTGTTGTAGACACAGTGGGTGCTGGGGATTCATTCTTAGGTTCATTGATATATCAGTTATGTAGTAGCGATTGTGCTCAGCATGCGGTTGATTTTGCCTGTGCGGTAGGGGCTATGGTTGCAGAAAGTGCAGGTGCTACACCTACATTGACTCATGAAAAAATTAACGAATTTATGCGTCCTCTTTAAAAAAATTGTGTGTTGAAAGCGGCTTAAGCAATGTGCTTAGCCGCTTTTTTTTGTCTAAAAATAGTGTGGTAAACACACATTGTGAACGCTTAAACAGCTGCATTCGTCAGGTTTATAAACGAGCTTTCAAATTACTTCATAAAGTGAACAAATCATGAGCGATTGCGACTAAGGTATTAGCTAAACGTCTAATTGTTTGTCACAAACAGCTTTGATACTGTTCTGAGGTTATTAGGTCAACATAATGCGGAGCGATTCACACTGCGCTTCTAAATACACATACAAAAGAGAAACGTGCTTTATGATTATCTTTTTTATTTGCCTCACCATATTAATTTTGGGATATAAGTTTTATAGCCCATTTGTAGAAAAACAAGCAGGCATGGATTCAACGGTTGATACACCACAAAAACGCTTTAGTGAAGGTGTTGATTACGTGGCTATTCACCCTGTTCGTGCTTTTTTAATTCAATTTTTAAATATTGCGGGTGTGGGTCCAATTTTTGGCCCTATACTGGGCGCTTTATATGGTCCGGTTGCGCTTGTATGGATTGTGTTAGGAAATGTATTAGGTGGCGCTGTTCACGACTTTTTCTCAGGTGTAATGAGTATAAAAGAAGACGGTAAAAGCTTACCTGAAATAGCTGGTCACTATTACAATGTTGTATTTAAAGGCTTTATGCTTATTTTCACCGCAATGCTGTTATTTTTTGTTGGTGTAGTATTCATAATGAGCCCAGCGGGTTTACTTAGTAACTTAAATTTATTTGAAGGTACATTTTTAGCCAATAATACTTTTTGGGTATTGGCTATTTTGGCTTATTACTTTTTAGCGACGCTGTTACCAATTGATAAGATCATTACACGCTTTTACCCTATTTTTGGTTTGTTAATGATTGTAATGACAGTCGCTGTTGCCGTGTCGTTACTTATTAACGCGCCACATTTACCGGTTGCTGGCGACTTTTTGGCGTATTTTGAAGCCGATCACGCGCATGACTTTTTAGCACCAAACCCCGACGGGTTACCAACTTGGCCCCTATTATTCATAACCATTACCTGTGGTGCTATTAGTGGTTTTCATTCAACGCAAGCACCTATTATTGCTCGTTGCTTAACAAACGAAAAATATGTACGCCCGGTGTATTACGGTGCCATGATGTGTGAAGGCATAGTTGGTTGTGTTTGGGCATTGGCTGGTATTGCGGCTTTCCCTGAAGGTTATGCTGGTTTAAAAGCAATGCTTGATCAAGGTGGTCCTGGCTTAGTTGTAAACCATATTGCAAATAGTTACTTAGGTGTATTTGGCGGTATTATGGCAATTATTGCGGTTGCTGTTTTCCCTATTACCTCAGGCGACACCGCATTTCGTTCACTGCGCTTAACGGTAGTTGATGCCTTTAATATTCCGCAAAGTATACGTAATCGTCTGTTGTTGGCTTTGCCTATTCTAACTATTGCTTACTTTATGACTAAGTTGGATTTTTCATTAATTTGGCGTTACTTTGCGTTTTCAAATATGTTGCTTTCTACCAGTGTACTATGGCTTGCTACTAAGTATTTGTTTGACCGTGGTACCTTTCATTGGATTGTCAGTGTTCCTGCGGTAATTGCAACGGCTGTGACCTTGTCGTATATCACAACAGCTGCAATTGGTTTTAACTTATCGAGCGATTTAGGTAAACCCATAGGTGCAGGGGTCGCGGTGGTTGGCCTGATCATACTTGCCATTGTGCATGCTAAGCATAAACCGAGCCCAGCAGTTTAAATAATTTCTGTGTAAAACTAAAAAGCGAGCTATTTAAGCTCGCTTTTTTTATGCGCTAAAACGTGTGGTTAATTACTATCTCGCGTTGCTAAATCAAAGTAGCTGTGATCCTCGAGTGTTTTACTGATCATCATTGCACCCTCAAGCATACTTACCGTTTGAATAGCTGCTTTTTGTGGGTTTTGTTCACCGTTGACCGAATGCGCTGCGCTTAGCCAGGTTAAATTTTGAGTGAAAAAGCGCTTTACTTCTTCACGTACTTTTTCAGGTAAGCTGTCACTCTCGGCGCCAAGTAAACCGCATAAGCACATTTTTTTATCGGTCACCAATGCGAGTCTAAATAGTGACGTATAAAAGTCGATAGGGTTTTTACCTTGTGCTTTTAACTCAGCGGGCTCCCCTAATGAAAGCAAAAACGCATCAGTATATTGATGTGCAAGCTCTGCGCCCAAGTCGGCTTTAGTAGGGAAGTGATAATGTACACTGGCGCTTTTTATACCTACTTCGTTAGCAAGTTCTCTAAAGCTAAAATTGCTGTATCCGCCTAGGCGTACTTTATTTTCTGCCGCTTTGAGTAGGGCCTCTTTTTTGCTCATACATCTTCATCCTATTGTTGACAACAAAATTATCGACCAGTAGGTAGTTATTTTCAAGCCTTAATATTTTTATAAATAAAATATTAAGTTTCATGCGGTTAGCTAATACCCTGCTTATGTCGTTATTTTAAAGTTTGACTTAGTTTGGTATAGAGAATATAAATACCTATCAATAGATAGGTTAATTAAAGAAAGGTCACACTCAATGAAAATTTATGATGTAGAAAACTTTCCAAATCCGCTTCGCGTTCGTATTGCGCTAGCAGAGAAAAATGCGACAACTGAAATTGAATTTATTCCGGTAGACTTGCTTAATGGTGAACATCGGACAGAGGCTTTTTTAGCTAAAAACCCATTGGCTGGTGTGCCAGTGTTAGAGCTTGATGACGGAACATTTATATCAGAATGCACGGCAATTACTGAATATATTGATGCTGCTTTTACAGGACCATCATTGATGGGCACTACGGCAAAAGAGCGCGCAGTAATAAATATGATGCAAAAACGTGCTGAGTCTATGGTACTTGATGCTGTTGCAACGTATTTTCATCATGCTACTGATGGATTAGGGCCAGAGCTTGAAACATATCAAAATATTGCATGGGGCGAAAAGCAAGGTGAAAAGGCGCGTACTAGCCTAAATTATTTTAACGATATACTTGCTAAATCAAGGTTTGTTGCGGGCGATAATTTTAGTATTGCCGATATAACCCTTTACGCTGGATTAGTGTTTGCAGGGTTTGCCAATATTGCGCTACCGAATCATTTAACTCATTTGCTAGCGTGGCAAAAAGCAGTTGCAGCTCGACCAAGCGTAGCGGGCTTATAAGTAAATGTGGGTTCAATAGGCCAATTAAACTCGGTATATTGAGCTTAATTGGCAAAACAAAAATTTAAGGGGCAAGCATGAAAATAGCAGCCGACTTTAGTCAGCGTATAGTGGTGAACAGTAATACATTACCTTGGGTAAAATCGCCTATGGCAGGCGTTGATAGGCGACCTCTTGATCGTATAGGCGATGAGGTTGCGCGTGCAACGAGTATTGTTCGTTATGCACCAGGTAGTGAGTTTTCGCCACATGTTCATACCGGCGGGGAGGAGTTTGTTGTGTTAGAGGGGGTTTTTCAGGATGAACATGGCGATTTTCCTGCTGGCTCGTACATCAGAAACCCGCCGCAATCACAACATAAGCCGGGTTCAAAAGAGGGGTGTATTATTTTTGTTAAGCTTTGGCAGTTTCAGCCACAGGATAGAACACACGTTCGGTTGCAAACTCACTTTATGGGCAGCGTTGAACACCCAACACAACAAGGGGTCGCGGTAACACCTTTATACAAAGATGAGTTTGAGGAAGTTAGCTTAATTCATTTAGCGCCTAATGCGCAGTTTGTTTTAGAAGCTGAATACGGAGCTGAATTGTTAGTAATTGAAGGCACCGTAACAGAAGGGCAAGATTTACTTGAAAAAAATAGCTGGTTGCGTACGCCTGTGAACTCTAATGTTTTAGCAAAAGCAGGCAAGCTGGGTGCTAAGTTATGGGTTAAAGAAGGGCATTTAAACGATGTAGATAACCAAATTGCGCGAGTGCAGCAAGCTTAACTAACTTAAGCTCAGGTTAAATACGGTTTTGTTGATTTGCTTCATCATTGATTAAGATAAAGTGCTTTATGCTCAAAACTTACTATAAGAGTGAGCAAATGTAATGGAAAATTTAACTCCTAGGTTAACACTTGACATAGAAGGCGCTGGACGCGAAATTTTTATAACCTTAAAAGCCGTGGGTGATTTAAAGCATGCTGATTACAATTCAATTATCCCTAAAATTGAAGCGGCACTTTTAAAGGTGAACAACCCTATTATTAATTTATTTATAGACGGCATTGAATTAAAGGGCGTGGGTTTTAAATCGATATTTGACGATTTAAATTTAGGGATAAAGCATAATAAAGCGCTAAGTAAAGTGGCTATTTACGGTAATAAAACATGGCAAGCAACCGCAGCAAACATTGCAAATGGTATTATTTGTGGTGAAGTGGCTTACTTTGAAAATGCCACTGCGGCAATTGACTGGCTTGAACACTAGTTTTAAATAGGTTTATTATTTTGGGCTCAGGGCAGTGTTATTAGACTAAAGTCTATAGGTTAGATTTCTTCACTTATTAGTTTTGTTTTTATCGTTTGTCGGTTTTATTGGGATCCTCTAAAGTTCAGTTGTCGGCAACAAGCACGACTTAACTAAACAGGATTATGACCATGAAAACACTTATCAAAACTATCGCTCTTGGCTCACTATTAACATGTTCAGCTGCTGCAATGGCTGATCAAAGTGATTACAAATTAATGGTTATTGAAGCGCAAACCGCACCGCAGCCGCTTGAGCAATCTTTTAATAGCTGCGCACTTAATGTTAAGTCAAAAAATTACGCTGAAGCTGATAAAATTTGTACTAAAGCAATTGCACTTTTACAAGATGCCGATGCCCCTAAATTTAAAGTTCGTGAGCTTACATCATTCGCGCTAAGTAACCGTGGTGTAGCGCGCCTAAAAGCCAAAAACGAAACGGCCGGCCTTGCTGACCTATACGAAGCAAAACAACTATCTAACAATGATATGGTATCGCACAACTTAACACGTGCTAAAGAAGAGCTTGCCCTGTAAGCCCTTAAATTAGTAATTGTTAAAAAGCCCCTGTAGGTATTTACCTACAGGGGCTTTTTTAGATTTACTTTTAAACTACTTCAGAGTGTATTAGCTCAAAGTACATCGTCTAAAACGGGCAATGCAGGAAAAGCACCCTTTGATAAACAGGCTTTTGAGCCACAGCGAAGGCCAAAACTTAATGCGTCTTTAATGACTTGTTTATTATTGAGTTTGTCGCTTAGTAATAGCGTCTCGTTGAAGTGATTTAAGTGATATAACACACCTGCAATAAACGCGTCTCCGGCACTGGTTGTGTCTACTGCGTTAATAATTGGAGCGGCTTCACTTACGTTAAACGTTTTATGGTAAACAGTGGCAGGCTCGGGTCCATCGGTTAAGAAAATTAAACTAACGCCTACCTCTAATAGCGATTGTAGATATTCATCACCTGATTGACTGGTTTGTTCTGCTAAAAAATTTAACTCATCACGTGATAATTTTATAATGTCGCAATGGGCGTAGCAGGCACGCACATTAGGCTCAATATCACGGATGTTATGCCAAAGGCTGTATCGTAAATTTACGTCAAAGCTAACAAGTTTATTATGATTTTTTGCTTGTTTTAAAGCGCTTAATGTTGTGTTTGCAATGGCAATACTTGTTAGCGTATTTGAGCAAAAGTGTAGGGTACTTATTTCACCCCACTGAATTTGCTGTAAATGTTCAGGTGCAAGTAGTATGTCGGCAGTGTTATGGCGGTAAAAATTAAAGCTGCGTTCGCCAGTTTCATCTAAGCTGACAATAACCATCGCTGTTTGCGCATTTTTTATAGTAAATAAATACTCTGTGCTGACATTATAGTGCTTTACTGCGTCAGTAAGTTGTTTTGCAAAGTAATCATCACCCATACCACCACAAAAAGCTGCGTTTCCGCCCAACTTTGCATAACCGACTGCTACGTTTGCAGGTGCGCCGCCTGGAATAGGTAAATAAGCTGTGTTGTGTGAGTCTTGTGGCAACATATCAATAAGCAGCTCGCCAAGGCTTAGTAATTTGGTCATGTTATAAATCCTAAAAAACCTAGCTAAGCTAGGTTAAATTTACGGGAGAGTAATAAAGTTTGAGCTAAGCGAGGAATAAAGCGCTGAAATAAAACTGCATTTCAGCGCTTAACACACTCAGACTCGGTTAGTTAAACGCGTATTTAAGCGTTAATGATGTAGTACGGCCATTAATTGTACGTGCGCGTATAATCCCGTTTGCTGGTACTGAACCTTCCTCTGCTTCTGTAATACCGACTGTGTCAAATAGGTTATTTACATTAAGCGCAAGGCTAAGGTTTTCAGATAGGTCGTAGCTTACAAAGCCATTTACCTGTGTGTAACCATCGAATTTAAGGTCGTTATTGTCTTGAGCGTAAGCGTCAGTTGTACCAATAAAGCTCAGACCTGCTGCCCCTTTCTCATAGCTGTAGCGAGCCATTAGTGAGTAAATTAAATCCGCTTGACGGCGTGGTGTGTTACCTACAACGTCAGGAGATAGCGCATCTTTAGCAATTTCAGCATCAGTCCACGTCAAGTTACCACGAAAATCCCACGCATCCATAAAGTACGTTGATTCAAGTTCAATACCTTTGGCTTCGTACTCACGGTCGAAGAACTTTTGTGATGTTGCTTCAAAGTTTTGTTCTTCAGTTTCTGCGTAGAACGCTGTTGCAAATACCGATAGCGAGTCAAAACGCTTTTTAACACCAAACTCAAATTGATTTACTTCATCAATTGCATCTTCATCAGCTACTGAGCCATCTGTGCGTACTTTACCAAATAAAAGACGATCAGCGTTTGCACGTCCGCCTTTACTGATACGTGCAAATGTTGCAAGGCTAGGGTCTATTTGGTAGTTAGCACCAATTGAGTAAGAAGAGTAGCTCCAGTCGTAATTTACTGGGCTTGAGTTAGCATGATCAATACCGACAACATTCTGCTCGGGTACTGAAATAACACCATCACGGTTCATGTCTACAGTAGAGGTTACTGCTCCTGCGTAATTACCGCGTGCTTCACCGCTGTCATAACGCGCACTTGCATCAATACTCAAGTCACCAAGTTTAGTTGAGAACGCAACATAAGGTGCACGTGTGTCGTATTCAGTGTCGTAGTCGCGCTGACAACAGTTACCCCAAAATGGCGTGCCGTATGCGTATAAACCATTTTCTGAAAACTCAGTGCCGTCGGCAGCCGTTACATTTAACAGTGCTGCGTTGTCACCTTTGAGCTCCATAACATAAGAGTTCCACAACCACGACATCGCTATGTTTTGCGTTGATGCGTAGTAACCAAACGTAAGGCTTGTGTCATCGTCAAACGATTTTGTTAGTTTAAAGTCGTTAACAATAGAGTCAAAGTCATTCATTGTTACGTCAAACGTATGGATGCGCATAGCTAAATCGCCATTGAATGCGTCACCTGTGTTTGCATTGCTCAGTGTTGCTCCTGCTCCACCAATGCTTGCTGCCATTGCTGATGCATCACCTACTTCAGCAGGGAAAACAGAATTAAAGTTTCCGCTAACTGATGACTTACGGAAACGGTTTTCAATACGCCAGTCGTTGTCTAGGTCGAATACAGCTTCAAAGCCAATAGAATCAACATTTGGGTTCATGCCGTCTCGAATGTCACCATTGCTAATTTGGTTTTGCCCATCTAAGCGAACTGTTTTAGTAAATAAAGCTGAATGCGGTGTATCTGACTGAGAATCAAACCCTGGTACTGAATCACCATTTGAGTACATTGGCATTGGAAGGTAGCCCACGCTTTTGTCGTCTAAGTGCTTGTAGTAAAGGCGAACATAGCCGTTATCAAAATCTTTAGTCAGATTGGCTTTGATTTGACCACCTTTATTTGATGTGTAACCCGTTTCACGTGGGCCTTCACCTTGGCGTACAAAGCCACCTACATGAAAGCGAACGCTATCAGTTAAATAAGTACCGTATTCAAAATCAGTACGGACACTATCGAAATCTAGGCCAACAGTGGTTGCAACGCTGCCCGATTCGTTTTCGCCGTTTTTAGAGATAAAGTTGATGATACCGCCCGGTGCATTACTTGCTGCTGTAGACGCTGAACCACCACGAATTGACTCAACCGTTTGTACCGTGTTGTCAAGGCGCATAAAAATATCAGCATTACCAAAAGCGATGTCACCGTATTGCAGTACAGGTAAACCGTCTTCTTGTAACTGTAAAAATTTAGCGCCACCTGATGCAACCGGTAGACCACGAACTGCAATGTTTGCATTACCTTCACCGCCAGTGGACTCTGAACGGATACCCGGAATGATTCTAAATGCTTCAGCGGTAGAGCGAGGTGTTGAAACTTGAACTTGTTCAAGCGAAACACTGCTTACTGAAACGCTTGAAGCCATGATTGTTGTTCGGCGTGGTACACCTGTTACAACGATTGTTTCAAGTCCTTTGTTTTGTGATGCCTCTGGCTGTGTTGTTTCTGCTTCTTGTGCATTAATGCCTTGGCTTACTGCAAGTGCTAATGCACTGATTAAATATAAAGGAGTGTTGTGTGTTGTCATGTGAACGCCTCGTTATGTTGAACCTAAGTGGTTATTTATTTTTACTTAATCGATTAAGTAAAAATAACAAAATTTTTACAAGATGCAAATTATTTTATTAATAATTTGCTCTTTTTTTACTCATCCATTGATTTATAGGGTAATTTTTTTGTTAAATAATTATCAAATTAATTAGTAACTACGTTATTTTGCTCTAAAGCTGATGCTGATGGGTCACGTAAATAATTAAATAGCATAGCCAAAAATAGAATAACTGCAAAACCAGTTGCTAAGTAAAAACCGTAACGCACATGGCCAAAGTAATCACTGATCATACCCATTAAAAGCGGTGCTAATGCTGCTGACAATGCGGTGAAAAATAATATAACGCCAGCTACGGCACCATGTTGTTGAACAGGGAAACAGGAAATACCCTTAGAGTTTAAAGTAGGGTAAACCATTGACATAAATAAACCTGAAAGTGGAAGCAATCCCACAGCCCAATCTACACCGCCAATTAACGTGCCTACATAACATAGTGCTATGCCAAGGCTCAGGTAGGTCATTACGCCTTGCCAACTAAAGCGATTTAGTAACCATACCGCTATAAAACGACCCGCTGCGCGAAGTATAAAGAATATGGTTAGTGCGTAGGTTGCAAGTAATGGCCATGAACCTGTGTAGTCTTGTAGTAGTGTTGGCATCCATACATAAATAGCTACTTCGGTAGCTACATATAATGCGATGGCCATTGAAAAGCCCAGTGCGTAAGGGTTTTTAATCATTTTCATGGTAGTGGCAAGTGAAGCGGGTTTTTCGGTTGTTTTTACAACTGGCGGATAATCTGCTCGCCATGCTAGAAGAGCAAGGATCAAACACATAACACCGGCAATAATGTAAAGGTATGTCCAACTTACATTTTGAACGAGTAAAACACCTACCAGTGCAGGACCAACAATAGCACCTATTCCAAAAAAGCCTTCTACCTTGTTCATTGTTTTGGTGTGTTCTTCGTTACTGTGTGAAATATCACCCAATAAAGCTAATGCACCTGTTTTAAATAAACCGATTGCCAAACCAATACAGCAAAGAAGTACCAAGAAAAAATTAAAACTAGAACTTACTGCAAATAAAAAACAACTCGCAGAAAAAATGAGTAAGCCCAGCATAATGGTTTGCTTTCGGCCAAGGCTGTCGGCTAAAAAGCCTAAAAATAGTCCACTAAAAGCAATTAAAGCCATTGGCGCATAATGAAAGGCACTGGCCTGGGTCATACTTAAGCCAAAGTCTTTTATAAGCTCAGGGATGATCATACCGACCGCATCAGAGGTCATGGCAAACATAAAAAACATCATGTATGTAAGCCAGCGTATTTGTCGCAACGGATCGCCGCTTACTTGTGTGTGTGATTTTGTCATTTTATTTATTCCTCGTTAAATGCAGGCTAATACTCGTTAAGTCAGTTAGTTACTTTATGAAGTATTGCTCGTGCAACGATAGTTGTATGTAAAATTTTTAAAAATTACTTGTAAATTCTTACTCTCTAGTTAAAGATATATCTTAATCGATTAAGTTTCAACATGGTAATCACACAATGATGCAAAACAAAGTTCAATTGATCACATATGCTGATCGAATCACTGGCCAAGACATTAATGCACTCACTACACTTTTAAATGGATCTTTAAAAGGCGTATTTGGCGGTGTGCATTTGTTGCCATTTTATAACCCAATTGACGGCAGTGATGCTGGCTTTGACCCAATAGACCATAGTGAAGTAGATTCAAGAATAGGTTCTTGGGAAGATATTAAAGCGCTTGGTAACAACCATGATTTAATGGCCGACTTAATTGTTAACCATGTTTCGGCGCAATCTTTTCAGTTTCAGGATGTGCTTGCTAAAGGTAAAGCCTCTGAATTTTGGGATTTGTTTTTAACCAAAGAAGACGTATTTCCAAATGGCATGAGCGACGCAGAGCAAAAAGCAATTTATCGCCCTCGCCCTGGTAGTTGTTTTACACCAATGAAATGTGGTGATGGCGAAACGTACGATTTTTGGACTACATTTACCGATAATCAAATTGACATTAATGTAAAGGTAGAGGCTGGCGTTGCGTATTTAAATAATGTACTCACCAAGTTCTCTGCTAACAATGTAAATATTATTCGCTTAGATGCAGCGGGTTACGCTATTAAGCAAGCGGGTACTAACTGTTTTATGCTAGATGAAACGTTTGGCTACTTAGATAACTTATCTAAGCAAGCAAATGAATTAGGTATGGAAACAATTGCTGAAATACACAGCCATTATCAAACTCAGGTTGAAGTGGCTAAACGCGTAAACATGGTTTATGACTTTGCACTGCCGCCGCTTATTTTACATAGCTTGTTTAATAACGACGTTGATGCACTTTTAAAGTGGCTAAAAATATCACCACGTAACTGTTTAACTGTACTCGATACACATGACGGCATTGGTATTATTGATGCTGGGCCAATGGGCGACAAACCCGGTCTATTAAACGCTGAGCAAATTGATAACCTTGTTGAAACAATGCATGCAAACAGTAATAACGAAAGCCGACAAGCAACTGGAGCTGCAGCCAGTAATGTTGATTTGTACCAAGTTAACTGTACTTATTACAACGCATTGGGGGCAAAAGATTTTGATTATTTATTGTCTCGCGCCATTCAGTTTTTTGCACCAGGTGTTCCACAAGTTTACTACGGTGGTTTATTTGCATGCGAAAACGACATGGAGCTTTTAGCCAAAACAAATGTTGGCCGTGATATTAACCGCCCATATTTAAATGCAGATAAAATAAGCGAATCACTTGATAAGCCCGTTGTAAAAGGCTTAATTGAACTGATTAAAATTCGTAACGAACACCCTGCGTTCTCTGGTGAGTTTTCAGCGCAAGGTGAAGGCGGTATGTGTTGTTTAACGTGGCAACTTGGTGAGCAATCTATTTCATTAAGTGTAGATTTTGAAGCAAGAACCGCCCTTATAACGCAAGTAAATGGTGATGAAGAAACATCGATAAGTTTAGATTCTTTATTGTAACGAATAGAGTTTTGCTGAACAAAAAGCCAAGCTAGTTAGCTTGGCTTTTTTATTAACTGCTGGCACCAATGTCGAGTTCGTAGCTGACTTCTTGTATTTTGTTTTCTTTAGAAATAAATAAGTTTGCAGCAATTACGCCTTTTTCTTCACTGTTTTGATGAATAGTGCTTAACCTGGGCACGAACCGTGCTGCTTCATCAATCCCATCAAATCCAACAATACGTAGGTCTTTTCCAATTTTTATACCTTGCTTGATTGCCTCTCGCATTGTGGCGAGTGCAATTAAATCACTCATACAGATAATAACGTTAGGGCGAGGTGAAGCTGATAGTACTTCTTTTGCAGCTATATTAGCAAAGCGCTCGCTGCTTTCAGGTATGTTCCAAATGCGGTCGTCAGCAACACTAATATTTGCCTCAACTAATGCACGTTGATAGCCACGTAAACGCTGATGAGAAATTGACTCTCCGGTTTGAAACTCGTGATGTTCATAAACGCGGCATAATACGTTTTCATCGAGAAGTCTTAGCCCTAGAATGGCGACCTTATCGTTTATATTGTGCAAAACATGCTTGGCAATTTCGTAGCTAGCTTGTTCGTTATTAATGTTAACCGACGCATTGCGATTAATGTCAAAATCTACAGTGACGACGTGTTTTGGCGTTGTTTTAAGTTGTTCTACTAATGCGTGGTTACGAGGGCGACCGTAGCAAATAAAACCATCTACAAAATCAACAACACTATTGAGGTTATTGTTACTACCAGAGAGCAATAAAACGTTAATATTGTTTTTTTCGAGTACAGAAGTCACGCCACGCATAAAGCTGCTGGCAACTGGGTCTGATACCATGTATTCAACGCTGTCGGGTAGCACCAAAGCGACAATGTTAAATGTACCGCTTCTTAATGATTGTGCTGCTTTATTTGGGCCAAAGTAACCAAGCTCTTTACAGGCTTTGAGTATCGCTTCTCGGCGTTTTTCTGAGAGCTGATCTGGTCGATTAAATGCATTAGATACCGTTGCATTAGACACACCTAACTCTTTAGCAATACTTTTTAGGGTCCATCGAATTTGTTTACTCATTAACTACTCTTTGCCGTAAAACTACACTACACAAATTAACATATTGAGCTGTTTAACATAATAAAAAATTTGGGTTTTATCGTTAATATATGTATTGATTTGGTTAATAAGGAGGTTGCGTTATTATGTTTGGACGTGTTTTGCACAAAAATTATTAATTAAAGTTCGTGTTTTTAATTTAGGCTTGATTGAATACTTAATTTTAGAGTGTTGAGGAGCTAAGCAAATGATTATAACAATTGTTATTTTTCTATGGGCATTATTTATGGCTCGCGCAGTAATTGCTGAATATAAATATTATCAAGCGGTTAAAATTTTCGAGCCTGAAATATGGCAAGCGCTTGGGCAGCCAAAATTTTTAATGATTCCTATAATGTTCGTCTCAAGGAGTGGCTTAAATCACTTAAAAGGTGCGACCGATAAAAGAGTTTGTAAGCTTGCTATTAAGCATCGTCAAGCTGGTAAGCATTTTATATTTTATGTTGTGTTTGTTTTGCTTGCGAGTATTGTATTTTTTAAGTTTTCGTAGTCATTTTCACAACTAGCTTTTTTACTACCTAGTTTATTTTCAAGGATGTTTATTGTTATGAAAGTTGTCTCAATGCTAATGTTATTTAGCCTCTTTTATGCGAGTGATGCGTCAGCGTGCTCGGCAAGTACCGATCCTGAACAAGTAGTGCAAGCGCAACTAGAGGCTTATAACGCACGAAATATAGCGCTATTTGCAAGCTGTCACTCGGCAGATATAAAAATTAAAAATAGCCAAGAAGGCGATCCTGACATTATTGGGCAAGCAAGCTTAGTCAAAGCGTATCAGTTTTTAAAAACAGCGCCAAAATCATTTAAAGTGATTCTTGAAAATCGAATTGTGAATGGGCCTGTGGTTGTTGATTATGAGCGGTTAACTGGGCTTGGTGAGGGCCGAGATGATATGTTTGCCGTTGCGGTGTATGAAGTACGAAATGGCAAAATTGTTAGCGTATGGTTCCCACCAACTAAATGACAACAGCTTGCTTAAAACACCTTGAGTAGAGCCCTACAGCAAGGTGTTTTAATGTTACCACTTAAGCATATTTTCAATAACCTTTAGCTTATCGTTATAGCTTCTAATGCCAGAAGCATGCAGTAAGGCAACCGCACTAAACGAGGCTAGGTTAACTAATTGCTTATGTTGGCTTGTCATTAACTGAGTGAAAATTTGGTACACCTCAGTGGGTTTAAACTGCTTGGGGCGTTTAATTTGCCATTGATCAATCCCTTCTTTTGGTAATAAACATGGAGCATGGCCAGGGTATGCTTGCCAAGGCGAATCTAGGGCTTCGGGGAATGCATAGCGTAAAAAATCATGATAAAAGCGATGCTTTCTTACTTGTGACGTTGGCTGCGACAAAACATGTCGAAGTACTTTCCAGGAATAAAAGGGCAGGCAAAAATCCATTTGATACTCGTCCACTTTATCGAATGGAATGGCTAAATGGTGATGCTGATCGTTAAGTAATAAAAACAGATAGTAAGCTTTTTCAAGAGGAATATCTCCAAACTCTTTTAATGACGTTACGATATTAGCTTTTAGTCTGGCTTGCATTTTATCAGCGTTATGGATTATTGATTTGGGGATATAAGCAAATTGTTGCGATAAATAAGCGTCAGCAAGGCGCTCAGGTTCTTGTGTTAATGCCGCTTCGTAAACTTCATCTGAGTAGTAAATAACACCCAGCCCAACACTGCCTCCATTGCCAGACCATGCTAAACGAGGACGTGTTACTTTAGGGTGGTCTGGATGTTTGCCGTTTAACCAATGCTCGCCTAGTCTGTCTTCAATTGTTTTTGCCTGCGTATCGTTAACACGAATAACATCAAGCTCAATTTTTTGGCTTTTTGCGAACGCCGTTGCGCAGTATAAGTCTTGTGTTTGATGCTGTGAAAAATTAAGCGCGGTGATGTTTACATTTTGCCTTTTAAGTAAGCACGCAATCAACCTTGAGTCTAATCCACCCGATAGCGTAGTAAGCACGTGATTATCGTTATCAATATATTTGTTCACATTGTTAGATAGGTCTTGCTTTAAGCTATGCAGTGTTTTTTCGTAATTATCATAATTTTTAGTAAGGCTGCTCCAGTCAAAATACTGTGTTTTAGTAACCCCGTTAGATGATGCTTCTAGGCGAGTTCCTGGGCGAATACACGAAATTTCGTTGTAATGGGTATGCTCAAATAGGTAATACCCAAGTGTTGCATATTACATCATTCCTTCGTGATTACAGGTAAGTGGTAAGCCTAAGTTTTTGAGTAAGCTATATTGGGTACTAAAAATAAAAGCACCTTCATAATACATATAGTAAAAAGGGCGAACCCCAAGGGAATCGGTAACTAAGTTTAATACATTCGTAACCTTGTTATACCGTGCCATACAAAAAACACCTTCACATTCTGTAAGCATTTCATTGGTATAATGTGAGTTTAGGGTGTTTAAATCATTATTTCGGTTCGCGCTTAAAAGTGGGTGACCAACCAGTGTTGCAATATGCGAATCTGTTTGCAAAAAAGCATGTGGGCCAAAGGTTTCATAATCTAAACTAGCTAAGTAAAGAGCCTGTTCATGTACTTCGTTTATTGTGCCACTGTTTACTTTAGCATCTTCAGCTTTAAATTTATTAATAATAAAATCATGATGTTGAGTTAGCCCAGATGCACAATAAATTCCAAAAAATTTCGCCATAACCCGTACCTGTAAGTCGTTTTGTTATTAATTAGGTATCAAGGTTTGTACCAAGATTAATTAATACTTTGCTAGAGATTCGCAGTACTAATTGAATTTGCATTTTTAGGTACAAATTAATTGCCTTAGAACACAAAACTATATAACTTATTAAAGTGCATACATCCTATAAAAGTAAATTTATCAATCAGCAGGAAAGCCGAATGAACAATAAAATACTCAAATCATCTACTGCTACGTACCAAAGCGGTGTGGCAAAAGCCGATGGTAAATTTTATATAACGCAAGGTGAGGTACTTTTTGAGCCATACAATGAACGTGCTGGTTTAGGGCCTTATACTTTAACACGCAGCGCAATCGTAAAAATTGAAAAATCGGTAGGTACAGGTGCAGGCATATTAGCACTTACAAGCGATGCAATAACAATCACCTTAGAAAATGAAGATACTTATGATTTTATTTTAGCAAACCCCGATGAATGGATTCGTTTACTCAAGCATTAAATGATTAGGGTCTGTTGACCTTTAGGTAAAATTTTCAGCAGTCTGTTTGGTATCATGCAATGTATTTATCGCTTAAAAGTGGTGATCCATTTTATGTAGAACGAGAGTCTACTACGCTAAATATCCTACCAGAAGAGCCATTAGTGAGTGACTTTAAAACCAAGGTGTTTGTTATAGTGCCGCCGCAATGCGCTAGTGCTTGTTTAGATGCGCTTGATAAGTTTAAGCTTTTTGAAAATACCAGGTTGTTTGGTGCACCCAGTAGCGCTGACTCGATGTATATGGAGGTACGTTTAGCCGATTTACCTTCAGGCTTAGGTAAAGTTGTAGTGCCAAATAAAGTATATGTAAATAGAGCGCGAGGGGCAGGTGATTTTTACAAGCCAGATATTGCGTATAACGGCGTTGATTGGACAACGAATATACTATTAGAGCAGATTAAGCGCATCCCATAGCTTAAAAATAAAAAAAACCGCTCTTAGAGCGGCTTTTATTTGGTATTTATTTAAGTTTAGTTACCCATTGAGTATCTAAAACCAAATGCATAACGCGGTCCGTATTGTGCAGCACTTAAGAACTGGCTTTCAAAACGACTGAACGAACGCTCTGTCTCGTTTGTTAAATTAACGCCTTCAAAGAATACTGTAGTGCTTTCGTTCACTTCGTAGTTAACGCTAATGTCCCACTGTAAATATTCTTCAGCATATTGTGGAGGAGCCGTAGCCCCCGAATCTGGTAGGCCTTGCGCAATTAGGTATTCATCACGCCATGCACCAGTAATTTTAACTGATAAGCCATCTTTTTCGTAAAAACCTTGTAGATTGGCAGAATCACTCAGACCAGCTAATACAGCTTGAGATGCAAGGTAATAGTTGTCGTACTCTACATCACCGTCAACAATAGTGGCATTGAAACCAGCGCCAAAACCTGACTCGCCGAATAAGTGCTGTATCGCAAACTCAACACCATTTACTTTACGAGAACCTACGTTTTCTGGTGAGTTGATTGTCCACTCTATTAATGGATCAGTTGCTGAATCAGGAAGTACACGGTTGTTTTCGCCAATTCCTACGCCATTTGCCACAATCTCATTATAGATAGCAGAGTCAGTTGCCTGCTCGCCACGTCCTTCAATTGCGGTTACTGCATTATTCCAGCGTTGACCTAAATAAACATCATGCAGGCCTTCAAACGTGGTTGTTACTTGCGTGTTATCAATCCAATTATCTACATCTTTCCAGAACATACCCACTGCAGCGTAGCTACCTTCATTGTAGTAATATTCAAGGCTAAGATCGAAGTTTGTTGATTTAAACGGTTGTAAATTTGGGTTACCACGGCTACCGCTTCTTGAATTTAACTTAGGTGACGGTGTTAAGCTTAAGTTGCCAAGCATGTCGCCAAGGGTAGGGCGTGTAATTGTTTGGCCCCAAGATACACGTGACACTAAGTTATCAGAGAGGTCGACTTTTACATCTATCATAGGTAGAAGAAGATCGTAATTACCTTTGTAATCAACCTCAACTAATTCGCCGCCACTGGCAAATTCAGTTAGCCACTCAGAACCACCTGCCCAATATACTTGCTGAGCAACACGGCTTTTAGCTGGGCTTACAATGTCAGTTTCTTCGTAGCGAAGGCCTAAATTTACAAAAACATCGTAGTCGCTAACGTTAAACACCCAATTTGTAGACAGGTAAACACTGATTGTTTCTTCTTCTACTTTGTTAGTTGGGAAGCCATCAAAAGTACCTATTTGGTAAACATCACTGCCTATTACGTCTTCAGTTAAAAAAGCGCTTTGGCGAGCAAATGCTTCATCAAGATCATAAGTGTAAGCATAGCCTGGCGCTACACCGTTAGGACCAAATGAAAACTCGTCAAGAAAGCCACTTAAATCAACTCGCTCGAACATACTATCTGGGAATATTTCAGCAAATGTACCGTTATTAAAGCCTGGTGCATTGGCATTATTAGAGCCACCCCAGCCACTAAGTGTTTGCTTAGTGTATGCAGCACCAAATTTTACTGTTTCTAAACCAATGTCAGTGTAAGTAAATAGTTTACCGTCTAGTTGTACTTGAGATACTTCTGATTCACCGGGTGTTCTTGTAAATATACTAAAGTTAGAGCCAATTTGGTTTGGGTCAACTTCTTGCGTGCCGTTATTCCAATTTACATTAAAACCAGGTACGTCACCCTCACGGAAAAAGTATTCTTTAGTTGAAATGTCTGCCGAGCCTAAAATGATTCGTGCATTAGCACCTAAACCAGGATCTTTACCATTATCGGTCGTTGTTTTAGATGTGTGAGCATCAAAGTTAAAGCTCAGATTTTCGGTTGCTAACCATTCAACGTTAATACCTGTTGCTTTTGAATCTACTTCTGAAGTTTCACGAAATGCTGTAAATGATGCATCGTCACCTGCAGAGTTGTAATAAACAGCTGTGCCGTTTTCATCAAGTTCATAAGCATTGGCATTACCACCGAACGATCCGTTCCAGATCCCCCAAGACAATGAGTTATTACCGGTTGTTGCTTGTGAAATTGTATGGTCAAGCGTAAATGTCAGGTTGTCTGTTGGTGCAAACTGAAATGTTGCTTGCGCATTTAAGCGCTCACGTTGAATGTCATCTTTTGCAAAGCTAACTTCTTGCGGAAAGAAAGCGGCTGAAACAAATTCACCATTTTCCCCAGCGTTTGGGTCAAAGAATTGTTTAGCCGGGTTACCTTCAGCATCCATTGGGCGGTTATCAACAATATTAGCCGCATCAACCGAGAGGTTAGGGTTAACTAACCAAGATCGAACATTCGCTGCTTGTCGTTGAAAATCACGACGATGATATGAAAAGTTAGCCGACACACCAAAACGTTCGTCATCAAAGGTATTACTGTAAATACCTGCAATTTCAGGTGTTACTTTATCGCCTTCTTCTACAGATGTATCGTGAATACCTTTAGCCATAAAAGAAAAACGCTCACCTGGCTTTTGTAATGGTTTTGCGGTAACAATATTGACAGTTGCACCCAATCCACCTGTTGGTGAATCAGCGCGTGCAGTTTTCATTACTTCAAGTGAACTTACACCTTCTGATGATAAGTTTTCAAAGTTAAATGAGCGTGTAAAACCTGTTCCCGCCATTTGGCGACCATTCAGTGTTACCAAGTTAAACGATGGACCAAAACCACGAACAGTAATTTGGCTACCTTCACCGTTTGAGCGACTGACAGATACGCCAGTAATTCGTTGTAATGATTCTGCTAAGTTTGTATCTGGGAACTTACCCATTTCTTCAGCTGAAATGGCGTCAACTACACCAGAAGCATCTCGTTTTACATCCATTGAACGGATTAATGATCCGCGAATACCTTTTACTTCAATGATTTCTAGTTCAGGTTCAGCAGTATTTTCTTCTGCTGCATAGGCTAAATTAAATGTACTTGCAGCGATGATAAGTGACACAGAAGCTGCTAACTGGCTCTTTTTAAAAGTGAATGTGTTCATAATTGCTCTGCTTTTCTAAATTTATTACAGTTAGTGGGTGCCTATTTAAAGGCACCTACCATTCAATGGTTGCTCTACGGGTTTGCGATAATTACGTTATCGATACGATAAACCGCGCCTTCACCCGTACTCCATGCTGGGAAAACCATTAACACGTTGATATCACTGATGTCTAAACCGGCGTCAAAAAGTGATTGCAATGTAAATGTGTACGTTTGCCATTGACCAATAGCCGGTACTTGACCTTCAACACTTTCTGCAAGAGGAAGCTCCACAGCTGAGGCTGCACCAGTTGACTCAATTTTAAATAACCATTCAGCGTCCGTTGCGTTAGGTGGAGTCACCATTTTCATTTCAAATTGTACAACCCCATTTGCTAGGATAGACGAGGCATCAAAAGAAACACCTTCATCAGCTAAAAAGCCCATTACAGTTGGCGCTGAGCCAATTACAAACTCAGCAACGGTACCATGGTCGCTATCGTCTGTTTCTTCAGTTGGCGTTGAACCACCACAACAATCCCATATGCTCCATTGCTCTGCAGCAGTATCTTGGAATATTGTAATTTCACTTCCTGCAGTAGATGCTGCACTTGGGTCATAAATTTTAGCGTTATCTACACGGTAAACTGCGCCTTCACCCGTGCCCCATGCTGGGAAAATCATAACAACATCAATCGCGCTAACGTCAAGGCCTGCACCTGCTAGGTCGGCTAAGGTATAGGTATAAGTTTTCCATTCACCTGCAACTGGCTCGTCACCTGCGTCTGTTAACGGAAGCTCTACTGCTGAGTCACCCTCATTTGATTCTATTTTCATTAACCACGTTGAATCTGGGTTATTAGGATTTGAGATTACTTTTAGTTCAAACTGAATAACGCCATTTTCTAAAATGCTAGTCGCATCGAACGGTGTGCCGCTTCCACCCGCAGAAGTGCGTGTGTTAAAGCCCATTACTGTAGGCGCTTCACCAATGCTAAATTCTGCAGTCAAACCGTGCTCTTCGTCGTCTAAAGCTTCAACTGGGGTTGAACCACCACAACAATCCCACATAGGCCAATCTAAACTTTGTCCGTTGTCGAATAAAACAACCTCAGGAGAAGCACCAACATCACCTTCAATTGCTACGTTAGTGATAAGGTACTCAGCGCCTTCGCCTGTTTGCCATGCTGGAAACACCATAAGTACATCAATGGCACTTAAATCTAAGCCTTTTTCTTGAAGAAGTGACAATGGAAAAGTATATGTTTGCCATTGGCCAGTTACAGGTGCTACACCTTCATTGCTTTCACTTAATGGTACGTCGCCTGTATTTGGGCCACCATCACCTGCTTCTGCTTTTAGTATCCACGTAGTATCTGATGTTGGAGGCGTTACCACTTTCATATCAAACGTTAAACGGCCGTTTAAATCTAGTAATGGAGATGCATCAAATGGAGACGATGTTCCTGTGAAATCGTCTGCAAAGTGACCGCCACGAGTAGAGAAGCCAAGCACGGTGCCGTTGTTATCATTTATGTTAAATTTAACAACGTCACCTTTGTCTGCATCAGTGATAACCTCTGGTACAGTGCCGCCACAACAATCCCATGCAATCCAGTTGGCGTCTAGGCTACCTTTAAATATATCAAGGTTTCGGGCTACACCGTCGCTTGGTGGTGTAGGCACAGGTGCTGCACCTTCTACAAGTGCGTCGTCTAGGCTGTCGTAACCTGGACGAACTGTTTCACAGCCTTTGCCAGTGCTTGGGTTTGATGCACATTCGTATACTCGAACGTAATCAATCTCAAAGCTTTGGCCTTGTGCGAACGCGTCTGCATCAATACCTAAATTGTTAACGTTTTCAGGCCAATCTCCACCCACTGCATGGTTTAATATCAGGTAGAAATCTTTGTCGAAAGGGGCGTTATCCCAATGCGTTTTAAGTTCGCCGCTACCTTGTTCAAAGTATTCAGCAAACCAGCCTTTATGTTTAAGACCAACAGCTTCGTCTTTTGAATTGTAACGAACTTCTGAGCGACGTTGTGTAGCGTATAAATAGTCATCTACATACCAGCGGATCTCACCTTCTTGCCACTCTATAGCGTAAGTATGAAAATCATCAGCTGGGTTCATGTCTTCAGGTAATAAATAAGCTTTACCTGAACTAGAGTTATTTGGCCATTCACGACCGTAATGAAGAGTACCGTGTACGTATGATTCAACAGTGCCATCTTCAGCGGCTACTTTTAGGTTTACAGCTTCTAAAATATCAATTTCACCAGAACGTGGCCAAGTGCCGTATTCTTCATCAGTTGGCATCATCCAAAATGCAGGCCAGCTACCTTGACCAGACGGTAATTTTGCACGCATTTCAAAACGGCCATAAGTAAAATCTGCGTTGTAACGGGTATTTAGGCGGGCTGATGTGTAAGGTTTTGGTGCGCCTTCTTCTGCGGGAAGAGCAACTATGTTAAGCATGCCGTCTTTGATGAAGGCATTTTCTTCGCTATCGGTATAACATTGCTTTTCGTTATTACCACCACCAGCACAATTTAATTCAAAGTTCCATTTGTTTGTATCAATGCTAGTGCCGTCAAATTCGTCATTCCATACCATGCGCCAATCTGAGACTGGCTCTGAAGAATTAACGACTTCTGTATTCGTGTTTGTTGTTGCAGCGTCACCACCACAGCCGGCCAAAGACGCTAATGAAATAGCTGCCAAAAGGCGTGTAATGCGTGTTGTTTCAATGTTCATAACTGAACCCCGTTCAACTGATAATTGTCAGAATATGTGTTTAGGTACTTGATTTTATAGCTTTTATACTTTCTGTAAGCGCTTACATTTGTGTGTGCAATTGTAAGCGCTTACAAATAGTATTGTGCAGTTGTGATTTGGTCAACATATTTGTCTAAATTATTTACAATTAATTTACTGATTAACGCATTAACTGTAGTTCTAAAGTAATCAAACTGCGTAATATTGTTTTAATATTTTATTTTTTAAGAGAATAGTTGTTACTTATTTTTAAATGGCATGATTAACAATGCCCAAAGAGACGCATTTTGTTTTTGGCTTGGGTATTCTTTTAAGCCTATATCTATCTCGTTATCGGCTTTTTGCGCTTCATTTTTGTAACTGCCAAACAGTTTGTCCCACCATATAACGCTAAATCCGTAGTTCGAATTGGTTTCGCTTACGCGTTGGCTATGGTGAATACGATGCAGTATTTGAGTCATTAATATGAGCCGAAGTGGTTTTTCTATTGTATTTGGCAAGCGAATATTCGCATGGTTAAACAGCGCTAAACCATTAAGTGCTATTTCAAATATTAATACGGCAATAGCGGGCACACCTAAGGCGGTAACGGCAATGAGCTTTATAAGTATGCTTAGTACAATTTCGATAGGATGAAAACGCAAACCTGTACTGGTATCTACGTGCGCATCGGCGTGGTGTACGCGGTGCAAACGCCACAAAATAGGCACTTGATGAAATAACCTATGCTGCCAATAAATAAGTATATCAAGCAGTAGCATGCTTAAAATAATTGCAACACTACTTGGTGTGGCTATTTGATTAAATAAACCAATGCCGTGCTCTTGGTTATAAAGCGCTACGGCGGTTAAACCTATGGGTACACTTAAGCGAGCAATTAGTGATGAAGCAAACACCAGTCCAAAATTAGCAAACCATCGGGTGGTACTTTTTATAGGCGATTTACGGGCAGGCATACGCGATTCTAGCAGCATCATAATAACCAAAATGCTAAAGAAGAACCCTAAACGCCACCAAATTTCATTACTCATTGGCTTGTGTAACCTCATCAGCTTCTTGGCGTTTTAACGTGTTATATCCACCATGTATACGTGTAAAAATAGTAATAGTGCACGCAGTGGCAAAAATACTCGCCATTATGGCAAAGTGCTGCGGCCAAATACAAAAAGCAATAAACAGCGCGATGGTTTCTGTGCCTTCGGTTAAACCATTTAAATAGTAAAAGCTTTTGTATTTAAACTGGGGTTTTTCGAGCTTAAATTTTTCGGCGGCTATGGCAAAGGCTAAAAAGCTTGAGCCAGTGCCTATAAAGGTGGCCAGCAATACTGCACCTGCAATGGCGTTTTGCTCGGGGTTTGCCAAAATAAAGCCAAGCGGAATTGCCGCGTAAAATAAAAAGTCGAGGGTAATATCTAAAAAACCGCCAGCGCTTGAACTCAAATTTGCATGGCGTGCTAATGCGCCATCTAGTCCATCTAAAATACGATTTAGAGCAATAGCCGTTAACGCTGCGTACCACATTTCAAACGCAATTAATGGCACTGCTAATAGCCCTATTAAAAAACCGACCACAGTGAGTTGATCGGGCGTTATATCGCGCTTGTGCATTAACGCTACAACAGGGGTTAACAGTGGCTTTATTACCGGGGTGATGTATTTGTCTAACATACTTGGTGCCTTGTACTTTTTGTGCGTTTAATTAGCTAAGTTTAAGGTGATCAGTTTGCCGTTTGCGGCCTCTGCATCGCTATGATCGTGGGTTACCATAATAGCGGGCAGTTTATGCTCACGTATTTGGCTAAATACCAGCTCGCGGGTATCTACTCTTAATTGGGTATCGAGCTTGCTAAATGGCTCATCAAGCAAAATAGCTTTTGGCTCGCTTAATAGCATACGCAGTAAAGCAACGCGGGCTTGTTGCCCACCAGAGAGATTATCGGGGTGGCGACTAGCCATGCCTTTTAATCCCACTTGTTCAAGCGCGTGCTCTATTTTTTCAAGGCGCTGTTTTTTATTGCCTTTAGGCATAGCAAAAGCAATGTTACCGCTTACCGATAAATGTGAAAATAATAACGCATCTTGATAAAGCACACCTATGTGACGTAAATGAGCAGGCAAGTTATTAATATTTTCACCGTTAAGCCACACTTCGCCATTTGCGCTAAAACCACTGGGTAATGTGCCGGTAAGCCAATTTAATAAACTTGATTTACCACTGCCTGAAGGCCCCATAATAGTAAGTATTTCGCCGCCTTTTACCTGCTCGTTTAAGCTTAGTAATTGCTGGTTTTGACGATAAAGCTCACAATTTTTAATCTCTAAAGATGACTGCATTAAAAACCTTTTAATTTATGGGTTAGCGATGGGCGCTTTTAAAAAAGTACTTAGGTAACACCCACGCCAGTATAAAGCCTATGAGTGGCAATGCCATTTGCATAATGGCATACACCGCACTGGTGCGCCTACTTGCGCCATTAGCAAGGGTAACCGCTTCGGTTGTGATGGTTGCTATGCGCCCGCCACCGGCTAAAAGTGTAGGTAAATATTGGCCAAAACTAATGGCCAAACCCAGTGCCGCCGCAATTAAAATAGGAGCAAATAACTGGGGTAATTTCACTTGTAAAAATACTTTGCAGGGCGTTGCGCCAAGGCTTGCAGCTACATGAGCAAAGCGAGGGTCTAATCGCCTATAACTGCTCGCAAGCGATAAAAACACATACGGCAGTACAAACAATAAATGGGTAAATACCACATTAAAAAACGCGGACTGGTTATTTACTAGTTGTTGCAGCCACACCAGGCCAAATAAAAACGCAATACTTGGTACAAGCAGCGGTAAATAAATAATTAAGCTGGTAAAGCGCGATAGGGGTTTTGCACTTAACTGCTCTGACTCTAAGCATAAAAGCGTAATAATAATGGCAAATAACGTAGTAACTAGCCCTATAGCAAGGGTATTATAAAGCGGGCTTTGCATTTGCATTAGCGCACTTTTAAAGTGAAGTAGCGTGAGCTGATCGGGCAGTGCCGCCGGAAAACGCCAAAATCCGGCAACCGACCACATAATTAACCCAATTAACGAGAGCAAAATAAAGCCAATTACAAATACTGTTAATACGGTCGTTATTTTTTGCCAATAAACACCGCCATATTCTCGCTCGCCATTGGTGAGTAAATCACTAAATAATGCTTTTATCGTTTTTTCGCCGCCAAGCCAAAGAGCTAGTAAACCACCAGTAAGTACAAGCTGCAATAATGCCCCCGCAGAGGCTTTAATACGCAGGTTTAAATCTACATCGTTAAACCAGTGCATAATAGCGACAGCTAAGGTAGGTGGTGTATTTGGCCCCAAAATAAGTGGCATTTCTACACTTGCACTGGCATAAGCCAACACGGCTAAAATGGGTAGGCGCAATAATGGATAAAGGCTTGGTAATACTACTTTAAAAAAAGCAGTCATAGGGCAGTAGCCTAAATTAAGCGCTACTTTATGTTGTTGGCGCAGTTTTTTGCCAAGCTCAGGTTGTGCAAGTACACCTAGCGCCATTAACAGTAAAAAAGGCAGCTCTTTAAGCGTTAAGCCTAAAATTATACTAATGCCAAAGGCGTCATGCGGAAACATGCCGTTAGGCGCAAGTTCCCAGCCACTAAACCAAGGCGATACTAAACGCGAGATCATACCCGAAGGCGCAATTAAAAAACCAACCGCTATAGCCGCTGCCGCGTGGGGAATTACCAGTATGGGACTCAATAAACGCTGAATACGGTTAAGCCACGGGCTATTAAAAAAAGCCGCTAAAATCATTAGCGTAATGATAAAGGCAAGTAAGGTACTTATTAAGCCGGTGCCAACACTTAGCATAACCATGTGTGTTAGGCCGGGTGTTTGCATAAGCATAGTAAAGCCATGTAGGCCAAGTGTTGTGTGCTCAAGTACTGGTGCATAGCCAAAAGCGGGCAATAGCACACTAATTAGGCCGCATATTACCGGTAAAATTAGCAATGCCAGTAAAATGCGTGGGCTTAATTTAACTAATTTACTAAACATATCGGCGCTTTTATGTGGTTTAAGCGTTGGGCTTGCTGCTAACTTATTTGGAATAACACTCATTGGCTTACTCCAAAACGCGCTTGCCAACCTTGCATAATAGCGTTTACCCAGCTTGGGTGTGGCTCACTTAGCGTGCGTTTTATGCTATTTAAGGGTAATGCGCTTGGATGCGGTTCCACCGTTTTAAACAAGGCTTGCTGCTCTTGGCTCAATGTAGATTGAATCAATACACTTTTATCCCCCCAAACAGAAGGTTTTTGCTTATGTGCTTGCGCCTCTGGGCTTAATAAAAAATTAGCCACTAACTGCGCACTTTGCTGGTGGCTTGCATTATAAGGTATGGCTACAAAGTGGGTGTTACTTAAACTGCCGTCTTGCATTGCATAACTGCGAATACTTTTTGGTAAATCATAACGTTTAACGGCGGCGGGAACTTCTGGCGCTGAAAACGTAAATGCAATGCTTAGCTCTGTGTCGCCTACTAAGCGGCGCATTTGTGCACCACTTTGCATAAAATGGCTGCCATCGCGCCAAAGTGTTGGGTGCAGGTTATTTAAAAAGTCCCATAATGGGTTTAATACTTGGGCTGTGTTTTGTGCAGTAGCAGGCTGATTTAACTGCGCTTTAAGTGTGTGATCACTTTGTTGGTGTAGCATGACAAGCGCGTATTTTAAAAAGCTCATTCCTAAAAAATCAGGTGGCTTTGGGTAACTAAAACGCCCTGGGTTTTGTGCGCTCCAGTTAAGTAATTGGTTTAGGGTTGTTGGTAGTGTGTTATTTGCCGTGCCGTCAATTGCTAAGCTATCGTAGTAAAAGGTAAGCGATGCTTGGCCCCAAGGTGCTTCCATTCCATTTGTGGGTATTCCAAAATCAAAATTAACCGCAGGGTTATTACCAGGGTCTGTGTAACTAAAATTAGGCAGCTTATTAGCCCATTGTTTTAGTAATAATGAGTGCTCGCTCATAGTGGCAAAGTTAGCACCGTTTATCCAAATTAAATCTACGCTGCCTTTGTCGTTATTGTTTGCTGATTTTTCGGCCAGTACGCGGCTTACAGCTTCGCTGGTATCACTTAGCTTTACATGCACTAAGTTAATGTTGTATTTGGTTTTTACTTGCTGCGCAGCCCATTGAATATACGCATTTATTTGCGCATCGCCACCCCACGCATAAAAATATACGCTTTGGTCTTTACCTAAGCTTTCAACTTGCTGCCATCGGCTTTGTAATTGTGTACTTGCTAGGCCTTTAAAGCTAATAACAAGGCAAATGCAAAACGCGACACAGTAAACGCTGTATCGCGATAATGTTTGCCAAAATTTAATGGCGAGCATTTAAGTTCCAGTTGTAATCTAAAAACTTAATTTTCATGTCGTCATTTTCAAGCGCTTTTTGCTGAGCGGGTATCAGTTTTAGCTCGTCTGCGTATTGTGAAAAAAACTGTTGTAACGAATTAGCGCCTCTAAAACCTTGTTCAAAATCATCACCATACCATTTAAATATTGAAGACACGCTTAGCGTGTTATCTTGCGCCATATTACGGGTCATATCAGATAAAAAACGGTCAGTTTGATGGTGTAATTGTGATTCGAGTTTAGATTCTGTGTAGGCTTCTTCGCGCAATGCTGGGCAACCAATACTGGCACAATTTACAGCGAAGTGAATACGAGGGTCGTTGTATTTACCACTGCCGCGTATTAAACCATGCTCAATATCATCAAGGCTACGAATTTTACCAAGTAATGGCACAAACTCTTTGCTCCACGGCGAGCTAAAAAAGCTGCCTAAATCTTTAATCGATTTAAGACTTGGGTATTTAGTTAATATAAGCTCAACAGTAAAGGCGTTATACGCATTGATTAAAAAAGCCAGCTGCTTATGTTTGCTCCATTCATCAAACTCATTTTGCGTAACCGCCGATAGCGAATCTAAATAGGTTTTCAGTTCGTTGTGCTTGGCCTTAATTGCTGAATAATCGACCTCTGTGCTGTGACCGTGATTAATAGCTACAACATGATTGTTTAATAATACGTTCCAGCTGTCGTGCATGTTTTGAGCATTACTTACAAACGATGTTGCAAGCAAAGCAGACCCTAACAATAGCGCTTTAAAAGGTGTTTTAAACATTTTAGCCTCTGCGCCATGTGTGGTATTTTTCAAGCATGTTAAGTACTTTCTCAGGTGCGTGAGCGCGTTTCCACTCACCCGCTGCGTACTTGTTACCTTCAGCCCACGTAGGGTAGCTGTGAATTGTGCCTAGTATTTTGTTAAGGCCTAAACCGTATTTCATTGCCAGTACAAACTCAGCTATTAAATCACCTGCATGCTCAGATACCACAGTAACACCAAGGATTTTGTCTTTACCTTTTGGTGTAATTACTTTAATAAAGCCTTTGGTGGCGCTTTCGGTAATGGCGCGGTCTAGCTCTTCAAATTCAAAGCGAGTGATTTCATAGTCTATGCCTTTATCAATAGCGTCTTGCTCGTTTAAGCCAACACGTGCTACTTCTGGTTCAATAAATGTGGTCCACGGAATAACACGGTAATCTACTTTAAACTTTTTAAGATTACCAAATAAGCCATTTACTGCTGCGTACCAACCCTGATGAGCGGCTACGTGCGTAAACTGATACGGACCTACAATATCGCCAGCGGCAAAAATGTTAGGGTAAAGCGTTTCAAGGTATTCGTTAGTGACTACGGTACGGTTTGTTTCAATACCGAGTTCTTCAAGGCCGTAACCTTTAAGACGAGCGCTTCGGCCCACAGCACATAGTAGCTCATCGTATTCAATATCGATTTCGGTATCGTTATGTTTTACCACAATGAATTTTTTGCCATCGCGCGCTTCACAACGAAGTGCCTGATGCGAGGTTAAAATGTTTACGCCGCTCTCAGTAAGCGCTTTGTGAGCAAAGGTAGACACTTCTTGGTCTTCTTTGATCATAATACGATCGCCCATTTCAATTTGCATAACATTTGAGCCTAAACGTGCAAAGCTTTGTGCAAGTTCGCACCCAATTGGGCCACCGCCAAGAACAACAAGCTTTTTAGGGGCTTCTTCAAGCTCAGCAAATTTAGTCCATAAAGTGTCGCTTGTTACATAGCCTGTTTCTTCAATGCCCGGTAATGGCGGTACAAATGGGCGTGCGCCAGTGGCAATAACAATAGTGCGGGCGGTTAACGTTTGCGTGCCGCCATCGTTAAGCTTAATTTCTACCGTCCATGGGTCTAATAATTTACCGTAACCTTTTACTACATCTACACCTAGGTTTGTATAACGCTCAATGCTGTCGTGAGGTGCAATGTCAGCGATAACTTGGTGTACACGTGCCATTACTTTTTTAAACGAAAACTGCGGTGTGGTGCTTTCAAGCCCGTAATGCTCACCGTGACGAATTTGTTCTGCCACTTTTGCACTTTTAATTATGGCCTTACTTGGCACGCAGCCATAGTTTAAACAGTCGCCGCCCATTTCGCCGGCTTCAATTAGGGTTACTTTGGCTTTAACGGCTGCTGCAATGTAGCTTGTAACTAAGCCGCCAGCACCTGCGCCAATAACAATCATGTTTCGATTGAACTTTTTAGGTTTAGTGTAATTTTTGTATACACGACGTTTTTTAAATACGTTTAGAATACTCTTCGCTATTAATGGGAATACACCTAAAAGGGCAAATGAAAGGATAAGATCGAGGGATAAAATACCAGACAAGCTCTCAATTTGCGCAAGCTGAGTACCGGCATTTACAAATACAAATGTACCCGCCAACATACCTACCTGGCTTACCCAATAAAAGGTCCATGCTTTAATTGCGGTAACACCCATCAATAAGTTAATTAAAAAGAACGGAAATACTGGCACTAGCCTAAGTGTAAATAGGTAAAAACCACCTTCTTTTTCAACGCCCGCATCAATAGCTGCTAAACGCTCAGGGAAACGTTGTTTTATAGAGTTACGTAATAAATAACGCGACACTAAAAAGGCAAGTGTTGCCCCAATTGTAGATGCAAAAGACGCAACCAATAAGCCCTCAACTAATCCAAATAGCGCACCTGCTGCCAACGTTAAAATAGCTGCACCCGGTAAAGAGAGAGCCGTCACTACCACATAAAGTAAAAAGAAGCCGCCAATAACAAGTAGCGGTGACTGCGCCTTGTACTGGTCAAATTGGTCCATTGACCCTTTTAAGCCATCAAGTGTTAATAACTGGTGCAAATTAAAATGAAAGAACGCGCCAATAGCAGCGGCTGCAATCACTATTAAAAATAATTTTTTTATCATGTTCTCTCTCTTAATTAGGGCCTGTTGACCTTTTGTATTGCCCTAGGTAAATACTTTGGACTGCGCCTGTTAAGCATTAATTTAAAGCCTATAGGAAATGGTAACACCACATAGGCTCTAGTTAGCTTTAAACCGAGCAAGCTGATGCATATTTAAACTTGAAAGTTAAAAATGCATAAATCTTAAAATTTATGGGTCAGCGTTAGCTTGGCATTTATTGGCAGTTCAGGGAATGCCAAAGTTGCGCCGAAGTAGCCGCCTTCAAATACAGGGCGCCAGTTTTTTTGGTTTGTGATGTTATTTACATCTAAACGCAACTTGGTGCTAGGCGTAAATGCATAGCTAGTATTAATGTTTAGCGTGTATTGATCACGAATTTTAACTGTTTGTAAAAAGTCTAATGGGTAACTCTTTGTATATAGAACCGAAAAGCCAGTTTGCCATTTCGAGGTAATTGAATAATTACCATTAAAACTGAATGACTGCTCAGGAATACCTTGTACTTGACTATTTGACGGTGCAAATGGTGTAAAGCTTGGCGCGCCAACGCCCGTACCAACAATAATCTCTGGGCGTGAGTTATCAAACGCATCGGCTACTTGTGCTGAATCTTGACTACTTGCTGAATTATCGTATCGCGCATCAATATAGCTGTAACCTGCGCTTAACCAATAAGGGTAAGCATCGTAAAATACTTGGCTTTCAAAGCCCGTGGTACGAATACCCGTATTGCTGCCATCACGGTTACGCAAGCTGCGGCGTTGACTAAATACAGCGCCATCGGCATACCAATCACTGTCGATTGGGGCGTATTTTAAACCAAATTCTACGAGTGTGTTTTCTGTTGCAAAGTTTTGTGCACTAATCACGTTGCCGCCACCCAGCACATTACCACCAGCCATACTATTTGATGTGGCTTCGTTATAACTTGCTGCACCGTAGCCTGTGAAATCAGCATTTAGTTTGTAATTAAAACTCACTTGGCCTGATTGTAGCGTGTCGTTAATGCTATCACTTGCTGCAGTTTGGCCCTGTGGTGCAATAGGGTCACGTGCTTCTACATCATAATAATCTACTCGGTAACCTACGCTTGTATGAAGTTTATCTGTCCAATCTGAGTCTTGCTGAATAGCAAAACCTGTTTGCCATGAACGTGAGTCAGTGGTGTCTGATAGATTAAAGTCGCCGCTGCCGTCGTTATCTATATCGTACTGCGCACCAGGTGATACAAACACACCTGGGCGAAGCTCAACCAAACGTGCCTTTTGTGCGTCTGTTAAAGGAATGCGGCGGTTTGATAATGGGCCGGTTAAATCAATAGGTAAGTCGGCCTCAGTGGTGAACTGGCTGTAGCCAAGTACTTTGTTATAGCGTACGTCGAAAGCAAAAATTGTTTGTTGTTCGTCGTTCCAACTATACGTTAGTTCTGTTCGATTTTGCGCAGTGTCGGCGCCGTCAATAATTTCAACAAAGCTATTTTGTGCTATTTCTTCACGCTGTAAATGTTGAAAGTAGCTAATGTTTTTAATAGAAGCATTTGCACTTAACTCACGCTTATAAATACTGTGAATTAAATAGGTTGTAGCTTCGTTTTGGTTATCAGGGTCGGTAAGTACAGTGCTGCGATCAATGTTTACTTGTCCAGTAGGCGACACAATCGAACCCGCCGCTGGTACTGTACTGCCATTTGCTTGTACGCCTTGGCCGGTAATATAAAGGCCGTCATCAATTAAAGCTTGGGTAGGGCGGTTAATACCGGCGTTGTCGGTAAATTCGACTTGGTATAGCTCAAAGTTAATATCCCAAGTGCTTTTATCGTCTGGCAAAATGCGTAGTGCTGCAAATAAACTGTCGCTTTTAGTACCTGAATAATCGTAATAGCTGCCATGGTCAAGATGTTCATAGCTTACTCTAAACCCGACTTTGTCTTTAATAATTGGCGCAGTGTAATCTATTTGCGCACTGTATTGATCCCAACGACCGGCCGATAAACTCGCTTTGCCTTTACTTTCGTCCGTTGACGCTACTTTTGAGTGTAAGTTAACAAATCCACCGTTGCGTTGGCTTGAACCAAACAAAACCGGCGGTGCGCCTTTAACTACATCTATTTGTTCTACAGAATTGAACGATAACGGCACGCCAAACCCATTGTTACCTGCTTGACGACGTGTACCATCTTGAAAAAGCTCACCCAATTGACCGCGAATTGTAGGTAAACTTGGTGCACCAAAGCCACTTGCAGAATAAGTGTTTGGGCTTACTGCTAATACGTCTTGTAAAGTAGTAATGTTTAGTTGCTCTATTAACTCGCTTGAAATAGGTGTTACTGAGCGTGCTATGTCTTGCAATGCTAAATTATCGCCAAAAGGGCCGTCAATTGTTTCATTTTTAACAGAAAGTCCTTGAGACTTTATAACTTGGCCTGCCACTTCAATATGCTCAATTGAATTTTGCGTTTGCGTTTTATCAGCTGCAAAGGCTACAAGGGGAGTGTTTAATATAGTGGCTAAGGATAGTGCTAAGTATGCGTGTTTCAAGGGTTGTCTCTCTAGTGTAATTAGTTATTGGCGATAAAGACCGAAAGGAATAAAAATATCTTTCAATCAAAGTTTAACTTTTTTAATTTTTAGAATGGATGTTTGCAAATTATGCTTATTATAGTCTTTAAACGTTAACTATAGTTGATTACCAATTCGCATTAAATCTTAATAGTCTGAAATTATTCATAGCTTATACGGTCTTGTTCAATTCTTGGTTTATTTATATATTTTTAAACGAAATTTTATGGCAGGTTCTTTAAGTAGCGATGTTCAAAGCCGTCTACAGTAGTCACTTTTGTCGCTTCGTTTAGGTGTTTTTATAGTAATGATAATGTGGACTCTCGATAAGTTTGTGAATCCGGGTCACAGTGTACGTATATTCGAACACTTTTATGGGATTAGTGGCCTAACTGACGTTATTGCTTATGTATTGGGCGCGCTTCAGCTTATTTTAATGTTGGCATTTTTAGCAGGGATCAAAAAACGAATTACTTACGGTGTGGTTTTTATAATGCATGGTTTGTCTACGTTGTCATCGTATAACCAATATATAGATGGATTTAATAACTTATTATTTTTTGCAGCGAGGCCAATGTGGGCAGCGTGTTTTACGCTGTATTTATTACGTGACCAAGACACTAAATTCACATTAAAGTAGCGCGCTTATACAAAGAAATGGTTATAAGCTAATTAGCTTATAACCAAAAGTACACAGGGAGGTGTATGAATTTGTTACCTGCAATGGTTAGTGCATTGCGTCGTTGTATTTATTGCCTAGGCGCTCTTTTTGGCCTTCAGACAGCGCTTTACCCGCTAGCTGAAATACCTCATGTTCTTCTTCATCTAAATGATGATGCACTAAATGGTGTAATTTTTTAGCCTCGACCAACCATGCCGACGAGCTCATTTCGGTGTCTTCAAGTTGCTCAATTAATTCGTCTATTTCGTGGTGTTCGGCAACGCTGTGACGGGCTTTTTCTTGTGTTAAGTCTTCACAAATTAATGGATTATAAAAGTAGCGTTCTTCAAACTTAGCATGTTCTTCTAGCTCTGTTTTTAGCTCATCCATTAAGCTATGACGTTTTTTTGTGTCGCCCTTGGTTTGAATTAGCGCGTCAACTAGTTTGCGTTGTTTATCATGGTCATTACGTAGTGCTTCAAAAATATTCATAAATCATCCTAATCAATTACGTTGCTTGTAACGATTGAAGCAAACGTAGTGCCATAGTGTAACCTTATGAAATTAATTGGTTTTATACTTGGTGTGTTTGTTAGGCTGTTTCATCTATGTATTTTTTACAGACAAGAGGGTGAAATAATTTCTTACTTACTAAGCGTGCTGATATTTGCTGAGCCCTAATGCGTCTAGGGCTGCTCTACATTAACTTGATTGCGGCCACTTTGTTTGGCTTTATAAAGAAGTTCATCAGCATGGATGATGAGTTTTTCAAGTGAGCGATTAGAAGAGGAGCTAATTGCTGCACCTGCGCTAAAAGTAATCGTTTCTGCGTTTTTTAAGCCTTGTATTTCACTACAATAATTAATTAGCGCATTAGCAATAGAATCGAATGTTGTTTTAACGCTTTGTTTATCTACTGTGTTTAAAACAAATAACCATTCCTCACCACCATAGCGACCAAATTGGTCGTCATCAGCAAGTGTATTTTGTGCTGCACGGGCAAAAGCTTTAAGAACGGAGTCACCCACATCGTGGCCGTAAGTGTCGTTAATGTGCTTAAACAAATCTAGATCGACAATGGCAATTGTAGCATTGCTTTGCTTAAGTTTTTGAGCCGCTTTTTGCATAATACCACGTCGATTTAAACTACTCGTTAAGTAGTCAGTCAGCGCAATGTTATAATATTTTTTACGTTGTAGTACTTGTTTATAAATAAGTAATAACGACATAATAACTAAAATAAACGCAATTGTTGCGCTTAACCGCCAAATTATTTTTTGTTGATACTCTTCTTTGGCGAGTAATTCGTTAATGTTTTTGTCGTATTCTAGTTGGAGAATTTTTTCTTCTTTTTCTTTTACTTCAAATTTTATTTGCAGCGTTTTAATATTTGTTTCGCTGGTGGCTTCGTAATGCTTTTTCATAAATGTAAGCATTTGCTCCATTGCGTCAAATGCATCGTCTGTTTTGTTGAGGCTTCGTTTTAACTGGTATCGCTTTTGAAGGTAATCGGCTTTATAAATGCTGCGGCTAAAATCATCGATCATCGAAAATACTTCATCGTTCATTTTATCGGCTTTTTCAAGTAAACCTTGTTTTTTATAAATATCTAGCATCAATATCATCGATGCGAGTTTCATATCACCTATTCCGGCTAGGTGGGCAACCTCAATATTTTTTGTGGCTAAGGCGAGCGCATCTTCGTAATTTTCTTGTTTGTATAAAATATTAGCAATTGAATACTGAGCAAAAGACAGTCCTTTTTGCATGTTAACAGATTCAAAGTAAGAGAGTGCTTTGTCTAAATAAATGAGGGATTCGTTTGGTTTGTTTATTTCAAGTAACACATTGCCCAAGCTCCAGTAAGCTTTAGCTGTATATAAGCCATCTTGAGTTTGCTGATATGCGATCAGCGCTTTTTTAGCGTATGTTATTGCTTTTTCTTTGTTTTCTAAATAATTATACGCATCGGCTATCTTCCTGTAAAAATAGCCTTGCGATGCAATATCGTTGTTTTGCATCGCCAGTTCTAATCCGTCTAGTGCCACGCTCAAGGTTTTTTTCAGTTCATCTGTTTCGGTATAAAAGTATGCTAAGGCTCTTAAAATAATGATTTTTTCAGCCGGTGTAGATTGAGAAAATCGCGTTTTTAGTTGATTAACAACATCGTTTGCCTTTTGGAGCTTTTTTTGTAGGCTAAGCAGTTTTAATTGTGACTCCAAAAATAGCAGTAATACGTCAGGTTGTTTAGATAATTGCTGATTAGATAAGTAAACAGTGAGGTGTTTATTTAATTCTTCGTACTTTTCTTCTCTAAAAAGCAGTTCGGCATAAATGGCTGCAGCTTCTAAATGCAAAGCGTCATTCTGTTTTAATTTACTTTGCTCGTAAGCTTGAGTGATTTGTTTTTTGTTTTGCAGGTAATCAAGTTTATCTGTTCTTACACTTTTAATCAGCGCGCGTACGTCTTGCTGACTAAGCTCAGAGGTAGCGGAGTTGTTTGAATAAGCAATACTTTGAAAGGCGACGAGTAAAAAAAACACAACAACAAGCTGCTTAATCAACACCGATAGGTAACTTGACTTAAATTGCATGTTATTTGTCATATTAAGCCCTTACTAACTTGATACGTGTAGTTTTTGAAAAACGTAAGGTTAGTTAAATTTTGGCTAAACCTCATCCGTATACATTTAGCGATCAAAAACTTAAAAAGAGTGTAGCCTTGAGAGGCGTTTATATTTAGCATTTTCAATCTGTATTAAGTATTGGTTAACCATTAATTATCTAATTACATTACCATAAAAGTTATTTTATAAAAATACCTGCGCTTATATTCCTAGTATTAGCGTGATAACGGCCTTATTTATGATGGTTTTAGTATTTACCTGTTAAAAATCAGCGGCAACTTTAAACTCTAATCGTTCATGAGTAATCGGGTGTGTGAACGCCAAGTACTCAGCATGCAGATGTAATCGGTCTGCTTTTTTACCATAGTGCGTATCACCAACAATTGGGGTATTTAAACCCAAAACATGTGCACAGTGCACTCGCAATTGATGTGTGCGGCCTGTTTTAGGATATAGCTGCAAGCGTGTTGTGTTGTTTTTTCGCTCAAGCACTTGCCATGTTGTTAGTGAAGGCTTACCTTTTTCGTAACACACTTTTTGGCGCGGTTTATCATCAAAGTCTGGTGTTAGGGGTAACTCTATAGTGCCGCTTTCTTTTTCTATATTTCCGTCGACTAAAGCAACGTAGCGCTTTTCTATTGTGCGCTCAATAAATTGTTTTTGAATGGCTTTATGTGCCCGTTTGTTTAGGGCAATAATTAATAGCCCTGAAGTAGACATATCCAATCGGTGCACAATAAGTGGGCCTGTAGCTTCTGGAAATTGTGTTTTCATGCGCAAGAATACAGAGTCGTCTATGGTAATGCCCGGGACCGATAAAAACTCTGCTGGTTTATTCACTATGACCAAATCGTCATCTTGGTAAACAACAGTAAGCTCTTTACCTTGTGCAGGGTTATTCAACAGTGGGCTTGGTTCTACGTTTAAACCTTTTAACATGTGGCCCAAAATAGGTTGGCACTTACTAAAGCAAGATGGGTAGTAATTTTTATGCTGTCTAACCGCTGATTTAGGCGGGGCTCCCCACCAAAACTCACCCATGGCAATGGGTGTTAAGTTATGTTTAAACGCATATTGAAGTAATTTAGGGGCTGCACAGTCACCAGCCCCCGATGCCGGCGTATGCTCAGGTAATTTGGCAAAAATAGCATTGAGGTCTTCTGTTTCGCCCTCAATATTAAGAAATTGATATTGAGCAAATAGTATTTTTTGTAAGCTTTTGGAGAGCGTTTTACGGCGTTTTTTTAAATGCTCAAGCTCATCGTTTATTTTGCTATGCGCTTTTTCAAGCGTGACTAGCTGTGTTTGCCATTTTTGCTTTAATGCCTGAAGTTGTTTTTTTTCTTCAATACTTTGTGTTGCAAGCTTTTTTTTGAGTTGCTGAATTTTAGTTTTACTCGATTTTTTTTCAGCGTCGCTGCGTTGTTTTTTACGCTTTTTTCTACTTTTTTGCATTAAAGCATGCTGCGCTTGCAGTTCTTTTTCAAAGCCTTCGTTGGCTGTAGCTAATAATTGGCTAATGCTTTTTAGCTGATCACTGTTTTCAAGCTCGTTTATTTGTGCGTTTATGTCATTTATTATTTTACTTTTGGCTAAGTAGTTTTCGTCGTTCAATTGCATACTTGAAATGGGGGGGACAAAGTCAATACTAGCCTTGTCTGCATCAACTTGCCCTGAGTAGGCTGCTAAAAAACCAAGTTCGTTTTGCTCATTTTTAACCACTAATACGCCAAACATTTTACCCGCGTTTTCAGCTTTTAAATGTGGCAGTGTTTCGAGCTGTTGTTGCAATTGTTCGCTTGCTGCAATAGTTAATGGGTGTGGCTCGTAAAAAAACGGGTATGTAAACTGTTCCGGCAACGAAATAGTAGAGACAGGTTGAGCAAATGGAGTAAAACAAGGGCTGTTTGGCATAGCAGTCGGATTATGAAATTGAGACGAAGAATTGGTTCAGATTTTACCACAGCATGAGCTTGGTAGGGGATATTGGTTCTACAAATAATGAAAAAAGGCCAACAATAATGCTGGCCTCACTATTTTAACTTACCACAAATTATTTATTGGCATCTTTTACTGCTTTAAGTTTTGCTGCGTGGTCTATTTCGTAATCAGGCATGTCTTTTTTACCCTCTATTAAATAGTTATCCATCCAACGCATTAAACGTAAGCTGTAGTCGTATTGTGCTGCCACTTTACGGTTGCCATGGCCTTCACCTGGATAATAAACAAGGCGTACATCTTTACCTTGTACTTTCATGTAGCGGTAAAGTTCCATTGACTGCGCAGGGTGTACGCGTGGATCGTCTTTACCGTGCATAATAAGCAACGGTGTTTCTGACTGACCAGCCCAGTAAATTGGGCTGCGCTCTAAATACCATTGCCATTTATCCCATGGGTATGAACGGGCATGCACTAAGTGCATTTCGTTTGAAATATCAGTGGTACCAAACTTAGAAAGTTGGTTAGTGACACCCACAAACATAACACTTGCTGCAAAATGTTCAGTTAGTTTTGTTGCACCCCAAGCAGAGGCGTAACCGCCGTAAGAGCCACCTGTAATACCAACGCGTTTGCTGTCAACTAGACCCATTTCTACTAAATGGTTTTTAAAATCTACTAGGTCGTCAAACTCTTTACCAGCGTAATCGTTTTGCCCTAGTTTTGAGTAATCAACGCCTTTACCTGTAGAACCACGATAGTTTGGATAAAATACCGCGTACCCACGTGCAGCACCCATTTGACCTGGGCGAGAGTAATTGGTGATCCAACCATCTTTGTCGTGACTTTCTGGGCCGCCATGTACTGACATAATAAGTGGGTAGCGTGTGCCTTTCTTGTAATCGAGCGGGTATACAAGTACGCCGTCTAGCTCAACACCATCACGTGCTTTAAGTTTGATGGTTTCTTGTTTTGCAAAACGTTTATCGTTCAACCAGCTGTTTGAGTCTGTTAAACGCTTTGCTTTTTTACTACGCACAATAAACACTTCGTTAGGGTGTTTAGCGCTGTTACCACGAAGGGCTAATGTTTTATCTGAATCAGAAACACTAAGCTGCGTTGCAATAAATTGGCCTTCATCAACTAGCTTTTTGTATTTATTAGAGCCAGCTTTGATACTGGCAACAAAGCTTTGCGTACCTACATTGGCAATAAAGTTAAGCGTGTTACGCTTATGCGACCATTCAAAATCAACTACGTGGCCCATAAAGTTAGGTAGCCACTCAGTGATTTTTGCGGTGTCAGTGTCAGCAATAAATAAGCGGCCAGTTGCAGGGTCATGCTGATCTTCAGCGCCCAAAATAGCCACATATTTACCGTCATGCGATAGCTCTGCATCGCCCAGTTTACCCTGTGTTTTAAACGATAAGGTTACTTTTTCGTTAGCAATATCGTAAAGGTGCCACATTGATTTAGTATAGCGATCGTCAATAAGTGCTGTAGGTTGAGTTTTAACGAGTAGCTTTTCACTGTCGGCTGACCAGTTAACATCGCTTACATAGCTATCAATGTTTATGGCTGTTGGCGATAATGGTTTATCTTCTTTGGCCAAATCAACAACAAAGAGTTGTTTGTTTTTTAAACCTAGTTCGTATACTTCTGCTTTAAAACCAAGTTTTTTTAATTCTTTATCTGATTTGTCGGCAGCGGGCATCGCTAATAACGCAAGCTGTTTATTGTCTGGGCTTAGTTGATAACTTGAAATAGAAGTCCCTTTTAACGACATAACAGCTTGTGCTTGTCCGCCATCAACTGGGATCTGGTATAAAGAAGTAAATTTGTCGTCTTTTAATTTCGCTAAAAAATAAATTGTTTTACTGTCGTTTGACCATTGAATACTTTTTATATTAACCGAGCCGGTAATAAATGGGCGTTCAACACCTTCATCGTCTACAACATAAAGTTCGCTGTAATTACTGCCATTTTCGTCAACGTAAAGCGTGCGTGGTAACGAACGTGTAAATGCAACACTTTCACCATCTGGGCTAATACTTGTTTGTATTACCGATTTTACTTTTGGTATATCTTCAACTGTTATTGCTGATTGCGCAAATGCAAGTGAGCTTGAAAGCCCGATTGCCAGCGCTAAGCTAGTTTTTAGCATTGTTATATCCTTTATTTTTAAAATCCAGATTAGTATAACAAGCAAAGGTCAATAAACTAAAAAATGCGATTAATGCTCAAAAGAGGGCGTTAAATGAAGGTGATAAAATAAATGATGAGTAGCGCGGAATGACCCCGCGCTGTCTTTTATAAACTTTTTTTAGGCGGTAGGGCAACGTTTGCAAATATAAGCCCTGCTACAAGCGACATAAATATTAAAAATGTTTGCTGGCCTATGTGCTCTGCGTATACAAAGTCTTGGCCTTCAATAAGCGAGTTTAAGCCAATGTAGGTTTTGCTACCTGGCACTAATACAATCAACCCTTGCATTGCCACAATTGAAGCCGGCGCATTAGCAACACGGTTAAATAAATTACTAAAAATACCCACCGATAACGCGCCAACAAAAGTACCCAATGTGTAATCTAAATACATTGCTGACCCAATACTTGTGCCATAGGCTATAAAGCCTGATGCAATAGACCAACCCGCATGTTTTAGTTTGGTTCTAAATATAACTATTAGGCTGCTACACAGTAAGAATATAGCAAGCCAAGGCGTCCAGCTTGGTAAAGGCTCTGGTTGAACAAAGTCTGCTTGGCCAAATAGTGCAAAACCAATGCCTATACCTATAAAACCACCAAAATATAGCTTAAACAGCAGCATAAATGAGTCCATAACACGTGCAGTGCCCGATACTAAATGCCGCGCTGCAAGCTCTGCCAGTCCAAGCGCAAGCGCAAGGCCCGGTATAAATACAATAATGGCCGAAAGTACCACCAAGCGTATGTTTACTTCAGGGGTAATGTAAACACTTACTGCGCATGCCAATATTGCCGAAACAATAGCAACAAGAGGCTCAAGCATGTGCGCTACACGCTTAGAGCGCATAGACCACAAAACAAATAAATACACCACAAGGGTGAGCAACGCCGACCAAATTACATCGGTCCAACTGGTACCCATCAGCATTGCAAAAGCACCACCCGAGGTTGCAAACGCAATCCCTGTGGTCAGTTTATTATATGGGTTTGGTGCATCAAAAATGATGTCGAGCTGTTGGTCTACTTCTTGAAGTGTAAGATCACCGTTGAGCATTTTATTTACTAGGTCGTCGGTGTCGGCAAGAGAACCTAGGTCATGATCGCCAGGATCTACTCGTGCCACATGTGTGTATTCATCTTCATGGCCGTCGGTCCAAATAACAAAAGTAACTGAAGTAGGCGACATAACAAATGACGATTTGAGGCCTAAGTATGTGGCGACTTCCATTAGGTGAGCTTCTAGGCGGTAAGCAGGCGTACCGTACTTGTGAAGCATTTTACCTAATTTAACGATAAATTTGCGTTTTTCTGTAAAGGTTGCAGTTTTCAAATCTTATTTAGGCCAGTGTGTAAATAAATTAGCTAAAAGTATAGGCTAAAACGCCCATTTGTAATGGGCGCGATTTTAAAGACTAATTGGTGTGTGTCTAGTCATTTTTAATCTAATTTTTTATTTTTCTCCGCTATCCATTGCGCCATGTATTGTGTGCTTCGCATTGTATGATGTTTGAGCATTTGTCCGGTAAAGTTTTTTTCACGATGCGCGCTTAAGTCGCTGCTTATTGCATCTATTTTATTAATGAGCGCCGCGCTTAATTTTACTTTGTCGTATACGGTATTAAGTAGCGTATTGCCAGCTTGCTGGGCATGTTCAAAATCGGTTTCATTGGTATAAAGCTCAACGGCTGCATTTGCAAAGTCTTCGGTATTATTAGCCACTTTACCTGGCCAAGGTAAATCGTTATGCATGCCCTCTATGCCAATGCAGGTGGTAACGCTCGGTGTTTGCATAATCATGGCTTCAAGTAATTTACCTTTAATACCTGCGCCAAACCTAAGAGGGGCTAAACATACGCGTGCACTTTGCATAACGTCATAGGCGTTATCGGCCCAGCCTTTAATTAAAAATCCCGTTTTAGGGTTATTAAGTGCTGTGGCTTTTGGTGGCGGGTATGAGCCGTAAATGTGTAGCTCGGCTTTTGGGAGCTGCTTACGAATTAATGGCCATATTTTTTGTAAGTAAAGGACAGCATCCCAGTTTGGGGCGTGTCTAAAATTACCTATCGTCATAAAGTGCTGACGTTCATCAAAGCTTTTTGTGGTTTTGGGCAATGCGCTTAAATCAACCATAAACGGTAAATGGTGTAATAAGCTTGGTTCGACCTTAAATACGCTATTGAGTAATTCTATTTCGTAGCTTGAAATAATTAAGCTTAGGTCACAGCGTAAAATGGCTGCAATTTCACGCTTTGCGATATCAGAATGTAAGTCACTGGTTGTAAATTCGCGCCCGCCTTTGTGGGCTTCATGGCGTGCGTTTCGCAGGCACTGTAAATCTTCGGTATCGAGAATTTTAATGGCATTTGGGCAATGCTTATCTACGCGCCAACCAAATTGTTCTTCCATCATAAAGCGGTCAAACATGACTATGTCAGGGCTGAACGCTTTAACGTACTCATCAAAACTTTCGCAGTTAAGGGCAATGATTTGGCTCGTTATGCCAAAGTCATCAAGGTTTACCATATGATCTGTGCGTTGAGCAGGGGTGGCAAACTCTACTTGCCAGTTTTGTGCTGTAAATGCGTTCAACAACGACATCATGTGCGTGCCCGCAGCAGACGAATTGGGTTCTGGCCATACGTAGCCAATTACCAGCACTTTTCTCATTGGCTAGACTCTTTAATTTGTAAGTTAACATTTACCAGTGTTTTAACCGGTGGGGCTGTATTTTGTAATAGTTCTTGAAGCACTAAAAGGCAACGTTTTGCAATGTCATGCGTGCTGATTGCAACACTCGTTAATGTATCGTCAAGTAAGGCGCTATTTTTAACTTGCTGACAGCTTACTACTTTAATGCGTTGATTAGCTGCTAAGTCTAATGTGTTAATGCTTGCTAGCACGCCGTGGGCGATAATGTCATTCTCACACACAATGGCGTTAATAGCAGGGTTGCTTTTGTAAGCCTGTACAAAAGCATTTTTGGCACTAAGTGCGTTGTTTTCATCACATTCGATTGCGTTTAGTGGCGATATACTGTGTTGGGCACATGCGGTATTAAAGCCGTGTTGAAGTGTTAAGCAGCTACTTAATTGTAAATTACTGCCTATAAACGCAATGTTTGTAACCCCTTGAGAGAGCAAATGCATGCTTGCTATGTGGCTTGCTTTTTTGTAGTCGGGTAACACACAAGGAGCGTTACTAAATGCAAACTCTTGCATTAACGTAACAACACAATGCTGAGTACTTAATGTGTCTAACCATTGAGTGCATGTATTAGGTACTGGACAAATTATAAATCCAGCGGCGTTGTATTCTTTTAGTTTTTTAATTGCCCGTGTTTGCTGCTCAACATTGTTATTACTGCTAACAATAACGGCTTGAAAACTCTCGCTATTTAATATTTGTTCAAGCTCGGTGGCCAATTGTGCCATAACAGGATCAGTTAAATCGTTTATCACTACAGCTATTAAATTAGATCGCTTTGAGCGCATAGCGGCTGCATCGCGATTATAAACGTAGCCTAACTCATCAATTGCTTTTAATACTTTTTGTTTGCTTTTATCGCTGACTTTTTTACTTTGAGTAAGCACCAAAGACACCGTTGACTTAGACACACCTGCAAGGTCGGCAACATCAAAAATTGTGACAGATTTAGCTTTGTTATGCATAGTTGTGTTTGCCGCAGTGATAAATTAAAAACGCGTTAGTGTAGCTTAAACAGGGCTGTTAAGTCATCTTTTGCTATGTGTTGAGGCACCTTAATGCTTTATGAACAAAGCAAAACGTGTTTATATACACTTAATTGTGTAAAAAATAACAAAAGGATAAAAACATGAACGCTTTTAGGCTGTTAGTTGCCTTTATTTGTTGTGTTGTATTACTACCATTTAGTCATGCAGAGCAGGGCTACCAAACTCCTTCGCCTGATTTAGCGGCAGTGGTAGATGCTAAATTGGCGCCTACAAGTTACTTATCAAGTGATGGTCAGTGGCTTGCGCTATTTGAACGCAGGCGTGTTGTATCGCTTGATGAGCTTGCAATTGAAGAATTAAAGCTTGCGGGTATTAAACTAAACCCGGCTAATTTTTCACGCACACGGGTGCGCGCAAATTTTAGTGCTGTAGAACTTAAACATGTGCAAAGTGGTACTGTTATTAATATTAATAACTTACCAAATGGTATTATTCGCTCGCCTAAGTGGTCTTCTAATAGCAAATACTTAGCGTTTATTGTAGAGCAAACAAACGAAGCAAATTTATGGCTTTATAGTGTTGAAACCAAACAGGCAAAAATGCTTTCAAGTGCTGCGTTAAATTCAGTTTTAACGGCATCGCCATACCAATGGTTACCAGACAGCACTGCCATTATTGCAAACCTTGCTGTAAATGTGGGTAAACCACGACTAGAAAATAACAGTCAAAATGTTGTGCCAGTTATTCAGCAAAGCACTGGTGAAAAAGCCCCCGCACGCACGTATCAAAATTTATTAACGAGCCCATTTGATGAAGCTCAATTTAAGTTTTTTGGCCAAGGCCAGTTGGCTTACATTACCCTTGATGGTAAAGCCCAAGCTATTGGCAGCCCAGCACTTTTTAAATCGTTTTCGGTGTCGCCCGATTCAACTAATATTTTGGTGGCGGGAATTAACGAGCCGTTTTCGTATCAAGTGCCTTACAGCCGCTTTGCGACAACGTGGCAAATATGGGGTATGCGCGGTTTTGCATTAGCCGAGCTTGCTAAGCAACCTTTGGCCGATAATATTCCACAAGGTTACGACAGTGTGCGTACAGGAAGACGTAATTTTGAATGGCGAGCAGATCAGGGTGCTGAAGTTATTTGGGCAGAAGCGCAAGATGGCGGCGACATGAAAACTGACGTACCGCACCATGATTACATTTATAGCCTACGTGCGCCGTTTAAACGCGAGCCAAAGTTATTTGCAAAAGTAGAACGTCGTTATGCGGGTATGGAGTGGGCTAATAACGACATTGCTATGCTGAGCGATTGGCGCTTTAGCGACCGTCAATTGCGTACGTATGTTATTCAGCCACGTAATGCCGATAGTAACCGTGTGCTGTTTTCAGAGCGCAGTTATAACGATGCTTATAAAGATCCCGGTAATGCTATTTACGAGCGTAACGATTTAGGCGCTAATGTAATTAAAGTGGTTGGTGGGCGTTATATTTACCTGCGCGGCAATGGTGCGTCAGAACAAGGTAACATCCCGTTTTTAGACAGGTACGATGTAAAAACAAATAGTAGCAAGCGTTTATGGGAATCTAAAGCGCCTTATTACGAGCGTGTAAGGGCGCTGCTTGATGACGAAGGCGAACGCTTTATTACTGTTCGTGAGTCTAAAACTGAGCAGCCTAACTTTTTTATTCGTGATTTAGATGACGATTCGTTAACCCAACTAACGCAATTTGAACACCCATACCCTGCTTTTAAAGGTGTAACAAAAGAACAAGTGCGTTATACGCGCGACGACGGTGTTGAGCTTTCTGGCACGTTATATTTACCACCAGGGTACGACAAAACACAAGGCACTTTGCCTGTGCTTATGTGGGCTTACCCGCTTGAATACAAAGACAAAGCCGTAGCGTCGCAAGTTCGCGAGTCGCCTTACGAGTTTACGTATATTGGTTACTGGGGCCCAATGCCGTACCTTGCCAAAGGTATTGCCGTGTTTGATGATCCTAAAATGCCGATTGTAGGTGTTGATGGTAGTGAGCCAAATGATCACTTCAGAAAACAGCTGGTTTCTAGCGCCAAAGCAGCAGTAGATGTACTGGTTGAAAAGGGGATTGCTGATAAAGACAAAATAGCCATAGCAGGGCATTCATACGGTGCATTTATGGTGGCTAACTTATTGGCGCATAGTGATTTATTTAAAACAGGTATTGCTCGAAGTGGTGCGTATAACCGTACGTTAACACCGTTTGGTTTTCAGGGGGAAGAACGTGATTTTTGGCAGGCGCAAAGTGTATACGCTAATATGTCGCCGTTTTTTCACGCCGAAAAAATCAATGAGCCAATGCTCATGATCCACGGTAAAGAGGATCCTAATTCAGGCACTTTTCCAATGCAAAGTGAGCGCATGTATGCCGCGCTTAAAGGCTTAGGAAAAAATGCCCGTTTAGTTATGCTGCCTTACGAAGCTCATGGCTACCGCGCACGTAAAAGCTTATTACATGTATTGTGGGAGCAAGAGCAGTGGCTAGATAAGTATTTGTTAAATGATACACCACATCCAGTAGAGGTCGTTAGCGAACCTACTGTTAATACCCAGCAATAACAATACACATAGGTAAGCAACAGCGCGGCTACTTATAGCCGCGTTTTTGTTATGAATACGAGAGTAAATTAATGATTGATGTAGCAGCACTGGCAGTTTTTATTCCTACCTTCTTTTTTGTATCTATCACACCGGGTATGTGCATGACGCTTGCAATGACATTAGGTATGAGCATCGGTGTGCGCCGCACCCTGTGGATGATGATAGGTGAGCTGTTAGGGGTTGCAAGTGTAGCTATTGCGGCGGTACTTGGGGTTGCAAGTGTCATGCTAAATTATCCTGATGCGTTCGCTATTTTAAAATGGGTCGGTGGTGCCTACTTAATTTATATAGGTATAAATATGTGGCGCGCCAAAGGTAAAATGTCGGTTAATACACATAGCCCAAGTGATGTAAGTAGGCAGTCGCTTTTTACGCAAGGGTTTATTACCGCTGTTGCTAACCCGAAAGGGTGGGCGTTTATGATCTCACTATTGCCGCCGTTTATTAATGTTGACCAGGCTGTTGCGCCACAGTTATTCATTTTACTTAGCGTAATTATGATAACCGAATTTGTAAGTATGTTAGCGTATGCAACAGGTGGTAAAAGCCTGCGCCTGTTTTTAGCCCGAGGCGATAATATTAAATGGATGAACCGAATTGCAGGCAGTTTAATGATGCTTGTAGGTGTTTGGTTAGCCTTAGATTAATAATAAAGAGCACGTGGCTCTTTATTATTTTGTGCATAACGACTATTAATTTTTAATTAGAACCTGCGTGATTTAACTGCGCTTTTAAAAAGGGTGCCGTTTTACTTTTTTGTGACTCAGCGACCCTTTCAGGTTTTCCTTTTGCAACTATTACCCCGCCTTCGTCGCCGGCTCCTGGGCCAATATCAATAACCCAATCACTGTTACTGGCTACTTGCATATCGTGCTCAACCATAATGACGGTGTTGCCAGCATCAACTAAGCCATTTAACTGCGCCATTAGCATGGCTACATCTTTTGGGTGTAGGCCTGTGGTTGGTTCATCTAAAATATAAAGCGTATCGCCACGCTGTGTTCGTTGTAGTTCAGTGGCAAGTTTAATACGTTGTGCCTCGCCGCCCGAAAGTTCAGTAGCAGGTTGCCCTAAACGTAAATAGCCAAGGCCCACTTGTAAAAGCGCATTGAGCGCGCGCAAAATAGCGGGTTCATCGGTAAAAAATGTATGCGCTGACTCAACGGTTAAATTAAGGACATCGGCAATGGTTTTCTCTTTATAGGTAATGTCGAGTGTTTTTTGGTTATAGCGTTTGCCATTACACACAGGGCAAGGCGAATACACGCTGGGTAAAAATAACAGCTCTACGCTTACAAAGCCTACGCCTTCGCAGTTTTCGCAGCGGCCTTTTTTAACATTAAACGAAAAGCGACCAGCATCGTATTTTCGCTCTTTTGCCTCAATAGTGTTTGCAAATAGCTTACGTACTTGATCGAATAAGCCCGTGTAAGTGGCAAGGTTTGAGCGAAGTGTACGGCCAATGGCTTTTTGATCAACCGTTATTAGGCGCTTTATGTGTTCAATGCCCTGAGTTATTTGCCCGCCGGTTGCTACGTTGAGCTCTTGCTCGAGTAATTCTGCTTCGTCGGTTGGCATTTGTGGTTGCGATTTTTGCCCAAGTGCATCATAAACCAAGTCAACAAGTGCTTGGCTTACTAAGCTCGATTTACCAGAACCAGATACTCCCGTAACACTTGTAATAACCCCAAGCGGAAATTCTACATTAAGCTTTTGTAAGTTATTACGTTCAACATTTTTAAGCGCTAGCCACGCTTTAGGTTGGCGTTGCTTGTTTTGTATGGGAGCCTGCTGGGTTTGGTTATTTTTAAATAAATACTGGCTAGTGTGTGAGCTACTAATTTGCTTTAAGCCTTCAACAGGGCCGCTATAAACTATATTACCGCCATTGGAGCCCGCATTTGGTCCAACATCGACTACCCAATTGGCATGTCGAATAACACTTACGTCGTGCTCAACCACAAATACAGAGTTACCAGCGGCTATTAGTTCATCTAATGCGCTTAAAAGTGCTTGTGTATCGGCAGGGTGTAAACCTGCCGAAGGTTCATCTAACACATACACAACACCAAATAATTTTGAGCGAAGTTGCGTTGCTAGCCGCAAACGTTGTAACTCCCCTGGTGATAACGATGGGGTGGTGCGCTCAAGCGATAAATACCCTAGGCCAAGTTTAGTCAGTGACTCTATACGTTTAATAATATCGCTTGTAATACGCTTAGCGACGATGGCTTTTTCTGGGTTTGTAGCGTTACTTTTAGCAGGTGGATTAGCGGCAAATCTTAATTTATCTGCAAGTTCGGTTAATGTTAACTGCGAAATTTCGCCTATATCAAGGCTTGCGACTTTAACCGATAACGACTCTTTTTTAAGCTTTTTACCTTTACAGCTTGGGCATGGGGATATTTGCATAAACTGCGACACTCGTTTTTTAATACGAGGACTTTGTGTTGTAGCAAAAGATTTAAGAACAAAGCGCTTAGCACTGGTAAAAGTACCTTTATAGCGAGGTTTTTCGCCATTTTTAATGGCGTTTTTAACCTCTAAAATAGTGTAATCTGGATAAACAGGCACAGTGGGGGTGTCGTCTGAAAATAAAATCCAATCGCGTGCTTTTTGCGGTAACTCATTCCATGGTATGTCGATGTCGTAACCAAGTGATACCAGTATGCGACTTAAGTTTTTACCTTGCCATGCTGGTGGCCAAGCTTCTATTGCGCCTTCGCGTATCGTTTTTGTATTGTCGGGCACAAGTAGTTGTTCGGTTACCTCAAAAGTGCGGCCAATGCCCGAACATTGTGGGCATGCACCTTCGGGGGTATTTGGAGAAAACGCATCGGCATACAAAATGCTCTGCCCTTTAGGGTATTCGCCAGCGCGTGAGTAAAGCATTCGCAGCGCATTAGAAATAGTGGTTAAGCTGCCTACCGATGAACGAACAGAAGGCGCACCGCGCTGTTGTTGCATTGCTACTGCTGGTGGCAGCCCTTCTATTGAGTCTACGTCGGGTTCGTCAACCTGATCGATTAACCTACGTGCATAAGGCGACACCGAATCAAGGTAACGATGCTGCGATTCAGCAAATAATGTTCCAAAGGCGAGCGATGATTTACCCGAGCCCGATATACCAGTAAACACCACAAGCGAATTACGGGGCAGGTTTACATCCACATTTTTTAAGTTATGAACACGTGCGCCTCTTACTTGAATGCTGTGCTCAGTGTTTAATAAAGCCGATTGCGAATTTTCAATCGCGCCTAAACTGTTAAATGTGGTTGCCATGTAATTTTCTCCGTTTAATCGCCATGTTTATTAGGTGAAATTAAAGCTAAGATTACACAAGCAACGCTGAATGAGCGCTTAGTGAGCATTATTGAATTTGTTGTGTGTTTACATAATAGGTAAATGCTGAGAGTATGCTTAACTATGTAGACTATACAAACGTCAATAAGTACGTTTGAAGGAGGTTATTAATATGATTAAAGCATGGATTTTAATGTTGGTTATACTGTCGTCTTCGGTATTGGCAAATACTGAGAACGCAATAAACGTAGAAAGAGCCATACCTAATAGCTTGCATTTAGCATTTCCAAACGATGCTAACATCACGCCTAAAAAAGGCGACTTCAATGTTTTAAATTACATATTAATGAGTAATAACGAGGGTGAACGCTGGGCAGTAATAACACTCACTAATTTATCGACGGGTAATCGTGAGCTTAACGAAGACCACTTACTGGCTTTGTTCGCTGATGGAACGCGACTACCTCCTCAACCTTTTAAATTAAGTTTTAAGGGTAACGAAACGCAGTCGGTAACTGTCTCGTTTGCTGAGTATAAATTTCCTATTTTAAGTGTTTACTCAAGTAATGATCAGTAGCTAACTTTAAAATAAGCCTAAATATGCAGTAATTGTTTTAGCTTATCGGCACCGGCTCTGCTGGTGCTTAGCTCCGATTTTACATCGTCGTTTACAATCACCATCAATTTGCCGTTAAACCAGCGCTGTATTTCTTTTATATGGTCAATATTAACCAAATAGCTGCGATGAATACGCACAAAGTTGTGCGCTGCTAGGGCGTGTTCAAGCTGATCGAGCGTGTCGCTCAAATGATTAAACGTTTCTCCATTCCACGCTAAGCTATTTCCTTGCTCTGATTTAATAAATTTAATGTCGCTTGGGGAAAGTAAAAATATGCGCTCACCACTTTTACTAACCAGTTTGTTTAATGAACTTTCGGTAAGTGTAAAAGCGGGTTCACCTGCGCAGCTAGTTATATGAGTGTGCGCTCGTTGTTGCTCTAATTGCTGCTGTGCTTTGGCTAACGCTTTTTTTAATCGTGCAATTGGAAAAGGTTTGAGTAAATAGTCAGTTGAGGCGTGCTCAAATGCTTCAATCGCAAATTGGTCGTACGCGGTGGTGTAAATAATAATGGGTTGGTAGTTAAGTAAATCAATAAGTTCAAGGCCATTAATTTCAGGCATTTGAATATCAAGCAATACCACATCAGGAGTCAGCTCATTAATTAATGTAATGGCCTCTTTGCCATTAGTGGCAATACCTACCACGTCAACATGCTCCATTAAGCTTAATTGATGGTTTAATTTTTCGCGAGCAGGGAGCTCGTCATCGGCAAACAGTATGCGCATTTTAGCCGTTGTATTTGGCAGGTTTATATTGTTCATAACGCTAGTTCCAGCGTAACAACAGCACCATTATCATTACTGAGTAATACTTTACTTTGTCCAAGTTGATTAACGCGTAGCATAATGTTTTTCATCCCTATACCTTTTCCGTAGCCACATTTTAATACATCGTCAGTAAAGCCTTTTCCGTTGTCGCTTATCACAATTTTAACCCCGTTAGACATTTCACTCAGGGTAATATTAAGTGTAAGTGAGGTTTGTTTAGCATTGTGCTTAATGGCATTTTCAATAATAGGTTGAATAAGTAGCGGTGGTAGCGTTTTGTTTTTAAGGGTATTGGGAATGTGGTAATTAACCTGAAGTTTATCGCCAAAACGTGCTTTTTCAATATTTAGGTACTTTTCTATTATTGTAAGCTCTTGCTGTAGAGGAATTTGCTGTTGCTCGGCAGTATCAAGCGAGTACCTTAAAATATCAGCAAGTTCATGCAGTACTTCATCGGCTAAATCGGGGTTTGTATGAATATAAGCCGAAATTGTATTTAAGCTATTAAACATAAAATGTGGGTTTAACTGGTAGCGCAATGTAGCAAGTTGAGCTTGTTTAAGTGCGTGTTTTTCGGCTGTTGCGCGCTTTTTGTTCTCAATAAAAATACTGGTAAAGTAAATACACGAGCCCCAAAGTAAGCCGTTAAATACAACAAAGACCCCCATGGATTTATGCCCTTCAAAAAGCTGTGTGAGTACTATATCGGTAAGTACATTACCAAGTGCCATAAATACAACGGCTATTAACCATTCAAACGCTATTTTGTTAATGTGTTTATTGCGCAGGTAAAAAATAACGGCTGCCGCACTCCATACCGGAACCCAATAAAAAGTAACAAACCACACGGTAGCAGCGAGTGCACTACCCGCAGTAAAAGGCGCAGAGTTAGCAATTATGAGTCCAAGGGCATAAGCAATATCAACAATAAGTAGAATAAAAAAGCTGTATTTATAGAAAGGATGTTTGAGCATAATAGGTGCTTCTTTTTGTAAGTGATTAAACCATAACAAAAAACAGTCAAAACCCAAAGAGTTTGTGTTTTGACTGCTACTCATTTAAAAGTAAGTTAGCTCGCTGATTTGTAATGTGTTTTTTAATGGCTCATTGCTTGCGCCCGGCATTTTACGCCACATTAAGTTAACCCCTGTTAATTCTGTTGCCGACCAGGTAACCGGGCTACCAAAGCCAAATTGTTTAAAAGTAGAAAAGGGAATATCAAGCGTGGTCCACTCATCGCGTGGTTTTAAAAGTACACTAAAGTGATCCCAATCTTTTACATCACTATGATAAACAGACAAAGCAAAAGGCGTGCTTGAACCTTTATACGTTAGTCGAATACCTTTAAATGCTGAGGCATCAGCCGGTGACGAAAACTTAATTTCAGCGCCCGCCCATGCACCAAAGCTGGTAGGCTTTGTAATGGTTGTATCAATAGTTAAGCTACTTTTATGCGTGGTAAGCGTCGCAACAGACTGCCCACCCATTACCGAATCGCTCATAGCTTGCCATGGTGTATCACCGGTAAAATCATCAATACTATGCTGTGCTTGGCTGCTTTTAACTTCTTCATTGCAGGTAGGGCCTTGTGGTGTAATGGCCTTGTTTTGAGCAATAAGCGCTGGGCGGTCTACTTTTAAACCTGTTTTATACACCTCTGAGATAGTGTGAATATGATTTATATCATTAAGTGGGTTTTGTTTAAGCAGTACAAAACTTGCCTCAAAACCTTTAGCAAGTTTGCCAATGCTCCCAGCTTTATTAATCGCTTTTGCGCCGTTAACCGTTGCTGCGTTAATTATTTCACCATTAGTTAGGCCTGCTTTTTTAAGTGCATCTAACTCGTTGTGTAACCCAGTACCGTGTAGCGTGTAAGGGTTTCCGGCATCAGAGCCTGTGCCTATAGTGATATTAGCTTTATGTAGCTTTTGTATATTTGCATAAGCTGTTTTTCGCTCATCCCACGCGTGCTCTTTCCATTTTGAAGGTGCAGGCACGTTGTCAAACAAACACCCTTGTAGCTTTTCAGGAATGGTTTTTAGTAACTCGCTTTGTGAGCTAATAGTATGGTTATGCTTTTCATCGCTATGGTTATGATACACCGCAAGGGTAGGAATGTAGGTTACATTATGATCTTTCATTAGCGTAATAAATTCATCGTCAATCGCTTCGCTATTAATACCGTGCGCTAAAGCCGTTGCACCGGCTTTGATAGCACGTTTACCATCATTTAGTGTAGAAACATGCACAAAATACGGTAAATTAGCGGCTTTAGAGCGCTTACCTAGCTCCGCCAGTTGGCTATCAGTCAACGATTTACCTACACCGCCAAAGGTTTCAATAACCGCTTTAGTTACATGTGGATTAGTGCTTATATGTTTTTGCCACAGCGCTGCTATGTCTTCATCTTTTGCAATTTCGTATGCTTGGCCACCAAACTGCGTGCCATGCCCGCCAGGGTTGGTAAACAAAGTACCCGCATAAAAAAGGTTAGGGGTTAGTTGGGCTGCTTTTAATTGCGCAGCTTCGTTTAGGGTTTGTTCAAACGAAAACAAATCAACAATGTTCGTTACGCCTAAATACAAATTAGAATTAAAGTGCGATTTAACCGGCAAATACTGAAACTCAGTAAAGTTACTGCCCGATGAGCCTAAATGTACATGTAAATCAATTAAACCAGGTATTGCATAATGGTTGTTGGCATTAATAGTATTGTCGGCGTTTTTTAGTGGGTCAGTCGTTTTAGTAATACTTACTATTTTACCCTCGTCAATATACAGCGAACTCGGCGCAGAAAAACTTTGCGAATTACTTTGGTATAAACGAATGTTATCGACCCGCAGGTCAATGGCGTGCGCGCTAAAGTGGCTTGCTAAACTTAGTGCTATAACTGTTTTTGTAATAATGTTCATGACTATATTCCTTATCAAAATAGGTATTTGGCTTTTGTTGATAAGAAATTTAGCTAGTTTTTTAATCTGCTTCATTAATAGCTATTTGAATCGACATTATAAGAGGTTGAACCGACATAAAAATAAATGGGCTTTGTGGTGGGGTGTTCAGGATAATTAAATTGAGTTTTTAAGGGGCCTTTGTGAGCGGTCATTCAGGGGAGTCGTCATTAATTTGGTAAAGCTAAGAGGAAACTTTTTTCTTTTTTACATGTTTATAAAAGGTATAAAAAGCATAATATATATAGATGGCAATAACTTATAGTATTTGCTATTAATATGAGTTCACAAAATAAGGGCGTTTTCGCGCTAAAATAGGGAAAGTGTCTTCTGATAAAGTTGTTAGGTTTTCTGAGCAGACGCGGTTAGATTGTCACATATCAAGGATTAAATATGAATATTATTCCATTAGTAGCTGGCTTTGTTTTTGGAGGACTGGGGAGTTATATATTATTTGACTACTGGCGCTTTAATCAAAAAGCACTTAAAACTCAGGGTAAAATACTACGCTATGATGAATATCAGTCCAAAGATAGCGATAACCGAAAACAGACAATGTACAGACCTAGTTTTGAATTTTCTTTAAATGGAATTACTTACGAAGTTCAATCAAAAACATCATTTAGTTCTAAAATAATACCAATAGGCCAAAATACAGATATTTTGTATCAAAAAGGTAATGAAGCCAATGCTCGTTTAGCTAGAGAAAATGGTTGTGGATTGGGGATTTTATTCATTGGACTTTCAATACCAGCGATTTATATAGGCTTGTCTCCCTCATAAGTAAAATAAGTATATTTAGCCTTTAAAAGGAATTTAAATGAACACGAATAAAAAAATAATAAAAGCATTAATTGCGTTATCTATTCTACTTATAATTAGTGTTATATATAACAGAGGAAGTCTCATATTAAATTCAGAGATAGTATCGGCACAAATAACGAGTTGTAAACTTATTCGTGTTTATGATGATGAAACTGAGCGTACTACATCCCACTATGTGCCTGTAGCTGAGTCAGAGTTTGGAAAAGTGGCTGAAGGTGGAGTGTTAATGCCCAACAGAGCTACTTGTTCTCAGCAAATAGGGCAGCATGTTTCAGTTCTTTTTAATGAACAAAATTATGAAGATAATAGAATATTTACATTTATTCAATTTTGGGCATTACCCTCATTTTTATTAGTTATTCCGCTAGTATTTCTTATAGGAATTTACTCCCCAATTTTTACTAAAGGGTTTGTGTTTTTATACATTTTAGGAGTATTACTCGCTGTATATTTTGAAACCGGATATTTAGAAAAGCATTTCCCCGTACTTGTGGCAGGTAAAAAATTATCACAGTCAGAATCAGCACTTTCAAGGTGCATAGATACATCGATGAGAAATGAATTTACAACTAAGAGGAGCCAAATTAAAAAGCTAATATGTCAAGATGAAAACATTGCAGAGCTAACTTCTTTAACTGATCTAAATAGCTTAGAATCACTTTATTTGCAGGGAAACTCCCTAGTTTCACTAGAGAGTATACCGTCTATGCCAAATTTAAAAATATTATCAATAGCTGGTAATAAACAATTAACTTCTACAAAAGGCATTGAAAAACTTACAGCATTACAAGAGTTGCAAGCTAATAAAGCTGGCCTCATTAATCTTATTGGAATTGAACAGCTGTCAAATTTAAGGATTGTAGGGCTTATGATGAACAAATTAACTAGTGTTTCGAAATTTAAAAACCTAGTTCATTTAGAGAATGTTGGAATAAGTTACAACCCTATCTCTGATATAAGTGCGTTTGAGAATAAAACATCTTTGATTGAGTTTTCAGCACATGGTACAAAGATTAATGATATTAGTCCCTTACTAACTAGCATTAATCTTCAGATTGTTGGTGTAAGTAGCCCTAACTTTCAATGTGCACAATTAATTCCTCTTAAAGAGGTATTAATAAGTACAGCAAAGGTTTATGGGCCTTCGCATTGCGAATAAACTATTACAGGTGTCAATTTCACAAGTATAAACCTAACAACACGCCCTGAGGTGGACGACTAGTAAAATTTAGCTATTAATTGCAAATTTTAAAAGTGGTGAGCCTCATTTATTTTAGCCAACTTTAATTTGGTGATTAAAACGGCGTTATCAATGTCTGCTTATGGCACTTAGTCCAATTTCGGCAAAGAGCGATAACCAGTCATTGAGATTGGCTAAATATTGTAGTTAATTGATTGGTCAAACTGCGCTTTGCGCATATATTCATGAAAATGAGCGCTGCGCGCATATTGGTTAATTTAACTTTACCTAAAAACTTTAGAAAACTTTGCGATAGTAATACCTTAGGTAATTTGTTAAAACTATATAATGTAGAAAAATGAGCGTAGCGTCGGCAGAAATATGCGCGACGAGCGCACTATTAAATTGTTATATTCCTAGAGTTTCATCAACATGGAGAGTTATAAATGAGAGTATTGTTTTTTATTTTTGTTTTACTTTGTTCAAAGTTTTCACTTGCATCAGGTTTAATGTTAGCTGAGGAAGTTAAGTTACAGTCAAATTCACTTGGGGAAGAAAGGAACTTATTAATAAAACTTCCAAAGAACTATCACAATGAAGAGAAATCATACCCTGTACTATATGTACTTCACGGTCAATGGGATATGCTTTCAACTTTATCGACTCTTGATCTTTTAGAAGATCAAATTCCAAACTTTATAGTTGTCGGTATCGAAAGTAGAGGAAAAGAACTTCGTCCTGAAAATGGAAAAACAACACCCTTTGCTAACTTTCTAGAAAAAGAAGTTGTTCCATATGTTAATGAAAATTATCGAGTTGCAACTTATAGCATTTTGTCTGGGCACTCCAATTCAGGGCGCTTCGTATTGGATTATTGGTTAAGTGACAATCCAGTTTTTTCGAAATACTTTGCTTTTAGCCCCTCTCTTGATGATGGCTACATCGTAGACAAAGTATCTAAGTCAAATTCTGAAGTTTTAAAAAGAAAAGCACCTGTTACGATCACCATCGCAAATGAAGGTGAACATATGCAAAGTCCTTTTACTGAATTAAAAAAGAAGCTTAGTAACCTATCTAAAGGTTCTTTTGAATTCCAAAAATTCCCAGAACAATCTCACAGAACTACTAAACATCCTTCGATGCAGTATGCTTTACAATCAACATTCGCTGGCTGGGAACCAACTTATGAAGTAAAAATCTCAGGTTTAGATGGCTTAAAAGAACACTATACTGATTTATCTAAAAAGTATGGATTTAAAGTACTTGTTCCTACCGAAACTTTACAGAAGCTAACCGCTCATTATGCAATTTCTAAAAATGCGACTGAAGAACTTAACAAACATATAGCTTTTACAATTAATCAATCATCAGAAGGTATAGACTCACTTTTTGAAATATCTGATTATTTGTCTAGTAATGGGTATAAAGAGGCAGGTGAAATTATTCTAAATGAAATATGTAATCAGTCTAAAAATAATCAAAGATGCAGTGGCTAGAGCGGAATATAACAAGAGTCTATGGCGTCAATAGCTAATTATTAACTTTTGGCGCTTCCCACATTACACAGTCTCTTAGCATCGAATTTAATATCACTACCAGCTTTCGTATGCACGCAATAATGGCTACTTTTTTAGGCTTTCCTGCTTTAACCATGCGTTGATAAAGGTCTTTAAATTTAGCGTTGCACTGAATGGCTGACATCATCGCCATATACATGGCAGTTCTTATTTTAGGTCGGCCGCCACGTATCATTCGCTTACCTTGATACACGCCACTTTCACGATTAAATGGAGCTACACCCACTAAAGAAGCGGCCTCTTTGTTATTCACATAACCTAACTCAGGCATATCACTAAGCAAGTTAAATGCGACCACATTGCCAACACCAGGTACACTATTGGATAATGGCATTTTTTGCTTTGTATTCGTCACATTCTTCAATCAGTTTTTGAAGTTTTAAATCGACTTTATCTATTTGGTTTTTCAGTGCAGTTAAGATAGGTTTTATGAGTGACGATAGTGTTTTTGGCATTATTTAGAACGATTTTTCTCCATTGTTTGCATATCCATTAACTGGCGTCTTCTCGAGAGTAAATCGCTCATCAAGCGCATTTGCTCTGGTTTTAAAGTTGATAAAGGCGGTTTGATCGCTTCACCAAAGTGAGCAATAAGTTGTGCATCAAGTTTATCAGTTTTTGCTTTTTGGCCGATAGCCCCTGCGAAGCGTTTTATGTTCACGGGATTAGCAACCACGAAGGGAATATTCGCCTCAGCGCAGGCTATAATAAAAGGCTGTTCAAGACGACCAGTTGCCTCAATAGTAACACGCGTTACGGGGTGTTTTTTTAAGATTTGAATGGCGTGTTTAATGCCACTTTGGTTGTTTTCTACAGTAAAGTAGATGTCTAAAGGCCTGATATAAATATCGAGTTGTGTTTTACCTGTATCGACACCGACGTTAATTTCATTTTGATTATTTTTCATATTCATAATAAGCTGACTCTGCCTTGCTATTCGGGCTCGAGGCCCCGTTGACTATCCGAGTTTAACGCTTGGAGTTTATACAGCGTTCTAACTTGTTACCGGTCTCTCAATAGAGGAGCCTACGCTCAATCGAACTACTGTATAAAAGGCTTTGGTTGCAGCCAAAGCTTGGGCCTCACATTACCCGAACTAGGTTAGAATAATAATTAATTTATGGGTTTATTATCCATACAAGAGTCTAAGGTGCGACAGTCCGCTCATGGCACTTTGCAGACTAAATCTTACCTATCGAGCTTAATGAGAATTGAATTGAATTGAAATGTGGGTTAAAACAAGTAGAGGTATAACTTTTCCGTTGTTTTTATATCATTGATGATTTACGCCCCGCATTTATATTTTTACTGCCTTACCGATGGTTGCTTCGCGATTTGGCTATTATTAAGACTACCGCAACTCCTTTCACTTTGAGTTTTTTCACTTTTTATTCAATTAAATATTTTTATGCTTTGGTTTTCATGGGCTTTTTTAGTTTTAGCAGGCACTAATAGCAGTAATAAACTGTTAAATAACGGTAGTAAAAATACTTTATTATAGTGAATGTAGGTTCCTACCCTGTTGTGAATTTTATGTATAATGTTACTTAAAATATAAGGATTTAAGCAGTGGGATCAAAATGCTAATACAGCTTATTATTGGAACATTTGTTATTTGTGGCACGGTGCTAATACAAGCAATGTTTATTGGTGTTTTGTCTAAAGTGCTGGCTAATATTAACGATTGGTTACTAAATGGCTCAAAAACTCTAAAGATGATTTTAGTCGTCACGGCAATGGTAATTTGGTTGGTAGGAGGCTTAACGGCGAGTGCGTGGTTATGGGCTGCTATATTTTTAATTTTTGATGTTTTTAGCGAATTAGAGTCCGCACTTTACTTTTCGGTTGTTACCTTTACAACACTTGGTTATGGCGACGTTGTGTTGGGCACTCAATGGAGGCTGCTTGGCAGTTTAACTGCTGTTAATGGGTTAATAATTGTAGGGCTTAATACGGCTTTTTTAATGGAAGCTATTTCTCAAATAAGAAAAGTTCAATCTAAAAAGCCAAGTTAAATACTCTCAATTGCAATATATAAAAACTCTCTAGTGAAAGCTGGGAAGTTTATTGTGTTATGAATATATAAACCTAAGCTTTAACTTTGGCTTATAAATTCACTTTTACTAAAGCAATGCATAATTAATGGCTATTGCAACGTAATTCCTTGCTCTAACAAGTAATTTTTAGCCTCGTCAGTATGAGGTTTAAATGCCTTCCAGCGCCCAATGGCTTTGTTGTTTAGCGGTTGGCGTACTTGCACTTTACTGGCAGTAGATACCGGTGCGGTGTTTAAGTGAAAGTCTATACATTGTGCTTGCCATTCTAAATCACAAAAGCTGACTAACTCTTTTATTTGCTGCTCGGGCTGTGCGACTAATTCTTCGTATTTTACTATTTGTATATTGCTGTGCAGGGCGCTGAAGTGCTGCATGAGTGAGTAAAAGCGGCTATAAAATTTAGCAGTGTCGAGTAGGTCTAGCGAATACGCGTAGTAAGGGTTGTTAATAGTAAATAGCTGGCGGTAGTTACCAATACAGGTGTCCATTGGGTCGCGCAGCATACAAATAATTTTAGCGTTTGGCAGTGCTTTAGTGATTAAGTCGATATAAAAAAAGTTAAACGGGAGTTTGTCTATAAAATGTTTATGGCTACCGGTAGTAACGCGGGTGGCGTTTAAATATGTTGAGCCAAGCTGATTAAAATCAAGTTCATACGCTTTAGTGAGTGTTTGTATGTCGAGCACGTTTGGTGTGGGTGTGTTGCTTAACCTTTTTACACTTAGGCCGAAGTCTTGTAGTTCACCAGCCGATTGCACGTTGCTATGGCTCGATAATATTCTCTCAACTAATGTGGTGCCAGAGCGGGGCATACCTAGTACAAAAATAGGCTCAGCGGTGAGGTTGCCGTTTACTTGTTGGTTTTTGTGCTCAGCACTGAGTTGTTTAATGTGTTCAAACAACGCGTTTGACGATGCGTTATCAAACGGGGTAAGCGCATGCTTTGCTGCTTTACCTTGTTGTAACGCGGTAAAGGCGTCAGAAAATGCGCCAATATCTTGGTATTCTTTTGCCAGTGCATGGCCTATGTGTAATTTAGCATCAGGGTGTGAAACCTGCTCAAACACTTGCTTTAACCGTGTAATATTATTTTTTTTCTTTGTTACTTTAGTTAAATCACTAAGTGCAAAGTGGCTTTGATGATGAAGCGGGTTAAGTGCAATGGCATGTTCAAACGCGGTGTGTGCCTTGTCAAATAAGCCCAAAAACTTGGCGCTTACTGCAAAGTTGTAATAAAACTGGGGTTTAGGTTTTTGTTTGGCATTGGCTAATGTGAGTGCACATTCAAAATAATGTAAAGCGTGTTCGTGTAGGCCTGCTTGCGTAAGTGCAACGCCTAGAGTATCGGCGTCGAGTGCTTTTTTTATTTGTGTAATAGGCACCGACAGCGCTACATTTTTTGCTTTTTTTAAGTCACCGGTAAGCGCATAACATTTTGCCAGTTGAGCAGTATATTCAATGCTAGAGTCAAGTGTTAAGGCTTTTTCGATTAGCTTGATGGCTTTATAAATTTGCCCTACTTGCAAGTTAACCATTGCCAGTAAAAAATAGCCATCGGCAAAGTTAGGTTTATGCGAAACCAGTTCAACTAAGCTTTTGTGGGCAAGTTGTACTTTGCCTTCGTTTAAATATTTAATGGCGCTTTGATGGAGTTGTTTTAAATTTGGCTGCATTTTTTATTTGTATTGTTTAGTTATGCGTTAATAAAGAAAAAAGGCCCAAATAAATTTGAGCCTTTTGATTGTACTTAAACTTAACAGTTAATTATATTTCAAACTTATAATTAAATTTAATGCCTACCGTTAATGGACGGTTGATAAAGTAACCATAGTTACGTTGTATGTCAGCTCTATTTGCTGAGGTGATATCGGCATCTGAACGGCGAACAGACGTAACGGCGTATTTATTAAATACGTTGTCTACGTAAACGGTCGCAGACCACTCATCGGCGGTTAGTTTAGCTGAAATATTGCTTAAGCTATAACCTGGTAATGTTTCACCGTTATCGCGTAAACCAACACGAGAAATTACATCGCTTTGTGCGGTAATACCGTAGTTAATATCAAGCGTTTTGTCGTTAAACACATCGGTTTGATAGTTTACACCCATTGAAAACTGGTGCTCAGACGAGCCTGGTAAACGGTCGCCATCTTCTGCACCATCTGTGCCGTCTGAATTAAATAAGAATGGTGCGTCTGATGTTAACTCTGCTTTTGTGTATGCATATGTAGAATACACAGAGAATGAGTCAGATAAAATTGCACGCGACGATATTTCAATACCTTTCGCATTGGCTGAACCGGCATTAGACAAGTACGGTAGTTGGCCTACCTCAGTTGCACCGGCAACTTGTGCGTCGTCCCAATCTATATTAAATAATGCGGCGTTAAAGTGTAAACGGCTTCTTAACCATGTGCTTTTAAAACCAAGCTCGTAGTTAGTTGTTGTATCTGCATCGTAAAGCATTTCACTTGGGTTACCACAACCCGCTTGGTTAGCTGGTAATGGATCAGGACAAGGTGCTAAACCATTTGAACCACCAATTCTGAAGCCTTCACTTATTGTTGCGTAACCCATTACTGAATTAGTAAATTGATACTTGGCGTTAAATTTAAATAGGCTGCCGTTGTCGCTTGCTTCATTTTGTTCAAAGTTAAGCGTTACGTCGTCTGGGCCTGCGCCGCCAAATAAGGTATTAAATAATGGAAAATCGACCGCTGACTCAGACTCAACATCGTATTTGTAAAAACGAGCGCCTACAGTAATATCGAGTTTGTCGGTAACTTGGTAACCAATTTCACCAAATAAAGCTGACTCTGTTATTTCAACGCGGTCAATTGAGTAGTACTCAAGTTGGTCTGGACGAGATTGATCTGCACCAAAGTTTTCTACTGCAAAATCGCCAAAGCCTGGCGTGTATTCTTGGCTAGACGCATCACTTTCAATTTTGTTGTAAAAGCCACCTACAATCCAGTTAATGTCACTGTCATTTTGTGATACTAAACGAATTTCTTGTGTGAACGTGTCTTGCTCTTCAATTTCACGTGTGAACGATGAAAACGCAGGAAATTCTTCGTAGCCGTAATCAAGGCGAATAAGTAAATCGGTTTGGTCACGTTGGCCGTCGGCATCAAAATTTGAAATACCTGTTGCCGATACTAATTCAGCAAAACCTAGGTCTGCTTTTAACTCTAAGCTTAGTAGTTGGTTTTCTTTTTCACGTGGTTCTTCGTAGCGATAACCTGACTCGTATTCACCAATTAAATCGCTAAGACCGTTATCGGCGCTTAATGTATTGTAATGAACAATTGAACGACCTTCGCTGTCTTGGTTTTGGTAAAAGTAGTTAAGTGTACCTTCAAATGTTTCGCTTGGTTTAAAGCGAACAGAAATACGCCCTGTAGTGGTTGATTCACCGTTGGCGTATTCTACCTTTTTAAGGTTGTTGTTAACTGCTGCGCTGTCGGTCCAATCTGGATCAGGTAACGAAACGCCCGGCTCACGCACTACGTAACCATAGTCAATAAAACCTGGGTCTTCGTAAACGTTTAAGCTAGCACGAACGGCAAGTGTGTCTTCAATTAATGGTAAGTTAAATATGAATCCACCTTCACCGCCAATAGAGTCGCTTTCTTGTGTTTGCGATACATTGCCAAATACTTCAAGTGATGTGAAATCAAGCTCAGGCTCTTTAAGCATGTAACGGATAGCACCACCTAATGTTCCTGCACCGTAAAGCGTACCTTGTGGCCCAATAAGAACCTCTACGCGCTCTACGTCGACTAGGCGCATATCAATGGCGACTGGGATCTCGTTAATGTAAGTTGCAACGGTGCCACCGTCTGATGATGGACCTGAAGAGTTTGTGTTTAAACCACGTACAATAATAGGTGAACCAGAACGACCACCTTGGTCGGTAATTGTTAAACCAGGTACCCAACGTGCTACATCGGCGAGCTCGCTGATGTTTTGGTCTTTCATTATGTCGGCATCAAGCGCTGTAATGTTAAGCGGTGCGTTTTGCACTGAGCCGCTACGTCGTGTTGCTGTTACTTCAATAACTTCAAGTGATTTGTCTTTTGCGGTTTCTTGCTCTTGGGCAAACGCAGTATTTGGAAGTAAAAAAGCGCTAGATAGGGCGCCCGACATAGCCAAGGTTAACAAGCTTGGTTTAAACATAAAAATGATCCCTAGTTCAAAGATTTAACATAAGTAAAGTACAGTGAATATGATATCAGTCACAATCGAATCAGGGAATGTGTAAATTGAATTAAAATTCACTTTTTTAGAATAAAAAAGGATTGGTTGGGTGTGGTTTGTTGGGTTTATTAAATTTATCACCCATTTATTGTTGGCTTTACCCGCGAAAGGTACAATTTATGTACGGTTTTAATTTTTGTGAATATTTGAATGACTATTCATCCTTTTTTGCATGCTTGTATTTTTGTGGTGTTAATTTTTTGTAAGTTTATTTGGCTGGGCAGGGAGCCATTTATTTTTTAGTAAGTTGTAGCGGTTTAAAAAAAGTTTTACCTCCCCATAACCTACTTTTAAATAAAGATTTTTATATGACTAAATGGGCGAATGTGTTTATTAGTTCGTACATTCAATTTAATTTTTAATTCGTATGCATCAAGGATCTGTTATGAGCCAGCTTTTTTCGCCGTTATCTTTGGGTAAGCTCAGTTTACCTAACCGCATTATTATTGCACCTATGTGCCAATATTCAGCTATTAATGGTGAGGCAACTGATTGGCATACTATTCATTTAGGTCAACTGAGTTTAAGTGGAGCCGGTTTACTTATTATGGAAGCGACGGCTGTAAGCCCTGAGGGGCGAATAAGCTATGGTGATTTAGGTCTGTGGAATAATGAAACCCAAAAAGCATTAGCTAAAACTTTAAACGCGGTTAGGCAATATAGTGACATGCCCATAGGTATTCAGCTGGCGCATGCAGGGCGTAAAGCGTCAACCGGTAAACCGTGGGACGATGTAGGTGCTATTTCACCTAGCGATAAAAATGGTTGGCAAACTATTGCGCCATCAGCACAGGCTTACGATGAGCATTCGTTTGAACCTGTTGCAATGAGTAAAGCAGATATAGCGCAATTAATTGCGGACTTTTCAAGCGCTGCTAAACGCGCCGACGAGCTAGGCCTTGATCTTATCGAATTACATGGTGCTCATGGGTATTTGTTGCATCAGTTTTTATCACCTTTGAGTAATAAGCGCGATGATGAATATGGAGGCAGTTTACAAAACCGTATGCGCATAGTAATGGAGGTTTTTAAAGCGGTGCGCGCTGAGTTTGATGTTAATAAACCAGTTGGTATTCGAATCTCGGCGACTGACTGGGTTGAAGGTGGTTGGGATTTAGAGCAATCAATAGTGCTTGCTAAAGCGCTTGATGAGCTTGGCTGTGATTTTATTCATGTAAGCACAGCAGGTTTAAGCCCTTTACAGCAAATACCTGTTGAGCCTTGCTTTCAGGTGCCTTTTGCTACTGCAATAAAACAGGCCGTTAATATGCCGGTTATTGCGGTAGGTTTAATTACCGAAGCGCAACAAGCAGAAAATATTTTAAAAGAGCGGCAAGCCGATGCAGTCGCATTAGCGAGAGGGATTTTATATAACCCACATTGGCCATGGCATGCAGCTGCTGAATTGGGTGCAACAGTTAACGCACCTAAGCAATATTTACGTTCAAGCCCGCATGGAAAGCCTTCGCCCATAAAGTGACCTAATAAAAAACCTTAGTTTCTTGAGGTTTTATTTAATTAATTTTGAGAATGCCATGTCTAATTTAAGCGCAGACCCTGTGCAGATCAGCCGTACTCTTGTAAGCGTTATTGCACTATGTTGCGGCTTAATTGTTGCCAACATTTACTATGCACAACCTATTATAGAATTGTTAGCCCCGGATGTGGGTTTAAGTGCACACAGTGCCAGCTTTATTGTGTCTTTAACTCAAATTGGCTATGCCATTGGCTTATTTTTTTTAGTGCCGTTAGCCGACTTAGTTGAAAATAAACGGTTAATGTTAATTACTCTGTGTATTACATTTTTTAGCTTAATTGGACTGGGGGTTGTTCAAACACCAAATACAATGCTGTTTTTGTGTTTGCTAGTGGGGGCAAGCTCGGTATCGGTGCAGGTACTTATTCCGTTGGCGGCGCATTTATCGTCAGACGAAAAGCGTGGGCAAGTTTTAGGTAATATTATGGCGGGGCTGTTGTTGGGTATTTTGCTAGCAAGACCTGTAGCCAGCATAATTGCTGATCATTTTGGCTGGCGTGCCGTGTTCTTTTTTGCCGCGGGATGCATGGTATTTATTGCTTTAGTTATTCACTTTGCTATACCCACAAGGTTGCCAACCCATAAAACAAGTTACTTTGCTTTATTACGATCGTTAAAGTCGCTGGTAATAAGTCAACCTGTGCTTCGTCAACGTGCTTTTTATCAAGGGCTCATGTTTGCGTCATTTAGCTTGTTTTGGACGACAGTGCCTGTTGTGCTTGCCAGAGAATATGGTTTTTCGCAAACTCAAATAGCATTGTTTACTTTAGTGGGCGCAGCCGGTGCTGTTGCAGCGCCTATTGTTGGGCGTTTAGCTGACAAAGGCTATACCTACGAAATGTCGTTATTAGCCAAAGTGATTGCATTATTGTGTTTTTTACCCAGCTTATTTGATTTACCAAACGGCATTATCATATTGGCGCTAACTGGTGTTTTAATTGATTTTGCAGTGCAAGCCAATATGGTACTTGGTCAGCGGGTAATCTATTCGCTAGAGCCACAAAGCCGTGCTCGGCTTAACGCCATTTACATGACCAGTATATTTTTAGGCGGTGCTGTTGGGTCATTAATTGCTAGTTCATTATATGAGTTTGGGGGGTGGGAAAGTATAGCTTTAGTTGCGGCTGCAATGCCGCTTATTGCGTTAATAGGATTTGTTTATTCTGCTAAAAAAGAAAAACAAAAAGCACATACAGCTTAACAAAAAAGCCATCGTGGTTGATGGCTTTTGGTTTAGGCTACTTTTTTGACTCGCCAGAGAATGAGCTTCCTGCCGAGGCTATTATTACTAATAAAATGGCTAACCACTGCCAAAGTGTGAGTAGCTCGCCTAAAATAACAAAGGCAGCAAGTGATGCAATGGCAGGTTCAAGGCTCATCATTATGCTAAAGCCTTGAGAAGGCATATTACGCAGTGCCACCATTTCAAGCGTATAAGGTAACGCACTTGATAAAACTGCAATACCAATCCCCAGAGGAATAACCTCCCACGTGAATGCGCTTGCTTGCATAATGCCTCCGTAGGGCACAAGCACAATGGCTGCAACTATCATACCTAGGGCAACCGTTGCACCACCTGAGCTTTGCATTCCGGTTTTTTTACCAAACAAAATATAGCCAGCCCAACATGCACCTGCTGCTAAAGCTAAAATAACACCAACAGGATCTAAGCTCTCTTCACCGCTCATATCGGGCAATAAAAGTAATATACCGGCAATGGCGCAGGCAACCCAAAATAAATCGCGTTTACGGCGAGAGCTAAATAAAGCAACGGCAAGGGGACCAGTAAATTCCAGTGCTACACCAATACCCAAGGGTATGCGCTCAATAGCGTAGTAAAACAGAATGTTCATTCCACCTAGGTTTAAACCATAAACCACAATAGCTAAGCGGTTTCCTCTAGTGGGTATATGTTTCCATGGTGTAAAAACTAAACATAATATAAGTGCAGAAAAACCAAGCCTAAGCGCGGTCGTCCCTTCGGGGCCAACAATTGGGAATAGTTGCTTTGCAAACGACGCACCCGATTGAATGGTCATCATGGCAATTAATAAGCAAACAGTTGCTAATATGAAGTCTTTGGTACTTGATTGCATTGTTGTCCCTAATGTAAAGCACTGTTAATAGGTGTTAATAAATTTCTACTATTTAAGATGCAATGGCTATATTTTGTGGCGGGATAATATCTGCTTTTAGTACGATTGGTAAGTGTTTGCGATTAAAAAATAGGTGTGGCTGTTTAGAGTAAGATCTAATGAAGGGCAACATACTAGCAAACAGGTGTTTGCTAGTATGTTTAAACTTAGTGAGCGCTTTTATTAACTAAGCCGTCTAACGAGTAAAGACCGCGTTTTTCGTCATTTTTACGTTTTATTTCTTCTAAAGCACGCGCTTCTACAGCGTCAAACAATGCATTTATTAACCGGTTGAAGTGTTTATGCATGGCCGCACGAGCTGCACTTGCGTCATGTGCTTTTAGTGCCGTGTAAATAGCGGTGTGCTCATCCATCACACATTCGTTGTTATTAGTACAAACACTACTGTAATCAGCGACAATTTGTGGGTTTTTTAATCGCAAATCCCACAAGTTAGAAACAGCAAATTCAAGCGCTTTATTGCGTGTTGCTCTTGCAATAATTTCATGAAATTCGCGGTCTGCTTGCTCTACATAAAGCCCTTTTTCCATTACTATTAGCGTTTGATTTAGCTGCTCAAGTTCTTCTTCTGTAATGCTTTGAGCGGCAAGTGCTGCAATTTCGCCTTCGATGAGTGCGCGGGCCTGAGTTAATTCAAATGCGCTGATCTCTTTTGATTTTATAGAGGCATTTTTTTGTTCAACAACATAAACACCCGAACCGGTTTTAACTTCAACCCGTCCACGTACTTCTAATGCAATAATTGCTTCTCGAATTGTTGGGCGACTTACGTCAAACATTTCTGCAAGTTCACGCTCAGGAGGTAAACGACTCCCAGCAGTAAACTCACCTTGATTTATTAAAGACTCTATTTTATCAACAATGCGCCAAAATAAGCGACGATTACCCATATTGTACCTTCATACCCTAAGGAATATTGACCATTTAGGTCTAAAAATTTATATCATTTATTAACCGACAAGGTTACCCCAAACCCCACTAATATGTCAAAATTCTAGCGTTATGATTTGGTTATAAAACAATATTGTTAGTTGCTTTGATTTGTGTAATACCAATTTAGTTTAAAATTAAATAATTGGCTAGCTTGATTGGTTATGTTTTTGTGTGTTAGTTTGGATTTACACCGATAAAATGAGTAATGGCTGTTTTCTGATGAAGATTGAGTAATAGTTTCTATTATCTCGTCAGGAATTGGTAAATACTTTAGGTGATTTTATCAAACTGATTGCCCACGGATGGGGATCGTTACCTAAATGTATATAAGTAAAAAGTGTGTTGTTAGTATAGTGATTTGCATTCCCCCATGGGCGTTAACTGTCGTTGGTTAACGCCCATATACAGCTTACCCCAGTCAAGGGCTAAATTAATGTGTTTTATCGTTTGGATAAATCACACCTAATTGTTTACGAGCTTCGTCAAGTACATTCATAACATCTAATGACAACGCGAAGGTGTTTACATCAGATTCCCACTGTTTTTTTTCTATGAGTTGCATAAAGTGAGCAACTTCAAACTTCATAAAATGCTCATCAAATTGTTCAGATATAATTTCTGATTCGCCATTGTTAGCAATAAACTCTACTTTTTTGAGTTGCGATACGGCTTCAATACGCATTCTGCCTAGTTCACCCTGTATTTCTGTTATGTTGTCACCTTGCGATATTTTTGAGTAGCTAATTACAGCTTGCTTATTTGAGTAATTAAGCAGTACATCGCCTGCGCCATCAACACCGGTATCTAGTAATACGCCACTTGCATTTACACTTTGCGGCGCGCCCCAAAGTGCAATTAACAAGTAAAGAGGGTATATACCTAAATCGACCAAAGCACCGTTGGCAAATTCAGGTAAAAAGGTGTTAGGACGCTCCCCATTTTTGTACTTATCGTAACGAGATGAATATTGACTGTATTGACCAATGTATTTTCGAGGAGTGCCTATTCTGCTAAGTGCTTGCTTTAACAATGTGAAGTTAGGTAAATGGGTGGTCATCATTGCTTCCATGTATAAGCACTGGTTTTGCTTAGCGGTGGCTATGATTTCTTTTAGTTCTTGGCTATTGGCTGCGGATGGCTTTTCACCGAGTACATGTTTACCTGCGTTTAAACACCTAACCGCATACTGTTTGTGTAAGCTGTTGGGCGCGGCTATATAAACTGCGTCAACGCATTCGTCTTGGCAAACTTGTTCAATACTGGTAAACGTTTTTGCATGTATATTTTGCGGGTGCTTTGCTAAAAATGCTTCGCCACTTGAATGCGCGCGAGAGCAGACTCCGTATAAATTAAAATCAGCGAGGGTATTAGCAGCGTCAAGTAATGTGTCGCTTATAAAATTAGTACCTACAATTACAAAGTTCATACTCATTCCTCAGAATAATGTTTATTTAAGTTTATCATTTTTTTAGCTCTGTATGCTCGCGGAGAATACCCAAACCAACGTTTTACACTGGCGCTGAGAGTCGCTTGTTCTTGATAGCCTAATAGCTCTGAGATGGTTGAAATACTGTAATGGTTTTGCGCCAAATAGTGCGCAGCTAATGAGCGTCGGGTTGAGTCTTTTAGTTTTACAAAGCTTGTGTTGTGTTTATTTAACTCTCTGTGCAATGTTCTTGGGTGCATACCCAGCGCTGCTGCTATGGTTTCGTTTGTGCATTGATATATTGGCAACATGGGCCTAATTAACGCGCTTACTTGCGCGGGAAGGGATTGATTATGTTGTTCGCTTTGAGCTAAAAACTGCAGTGCGGCAGGTACTTTATCGTGCTGAGGTTGTGTAATTGTTAGGGCTAAATCGGTTTTTAAAATAACAATGCCGGCACTATTTCTATTTTGTGTGACTTTACAGCCTAAGTAAGTGTTATATGCGCGGGTATTAGTGGGCTGCTTTTGGGGTAAAAATACTGCTTGTGGTTTACAGGCGTTATTACTTAATTTTTTTATTACACCCATGGCGAGGCCAATAGTTAGTTCGAGCACTTGCGTTGTTTTAGGTAATGGATTTAAGTTTATTTGAAATGATAAAAAGAGCGTTTTATCAGCTTCTAAAGGATGAATAGTCAAACTTAAAGCAGGTGTGTGTAGGTGCAAATATTTTATAACCCAGTTAAGCGCATCACCTAAATTAGTGCTACTTTTTGCTGCAATAGCAATAGGGCCAAGTATATCAAAGCTTTGCTTATAGGCCAGTTGCAGCCCAAAGCTTGGGCATTTAAGCGTTTGTGCACAATATTCAAGTAGTTCGGCGTAAGTACTATAGGGCAAGTATTGTTGCTCTAAGTTATTAAAGCAAATGTTAAGGTCAAGCTGTGTCATTATTTGTGATATGTCAGCGCCTAAGCTATTAACAAGCGAGTCTATCCCTTGTAGTGATGTGGCCTTAATAAAATTTTTCATGCATTGCTCCAGCAACTTGGTGTCTAAAAATATCAAGTTTTGATGTGTTTTTCTATGCAGTATTAATAAGGTATTAATTTTTCATAAGGGCTCACATGCAAAGCACAACATTTGATTACATTGTAATAGGGGCAGGTAGTGCAGGTTGTGTTATTGCTTCGCGTTTATCTGAAGATAAAAATGTGAGTGTATGTTTAATTGAAGCTGGCGGGGGCGATAAAAGTGCTTTTGTTCAAATGCCAGCTGCAATTGCTGCCAGTGTACCTTATGGTATTAACAGTTGGCACTATAATACAGTGCCCCAAAAAGCACTTAATAATCGGTGCGGTTTTGTGCCAAGAGGTAAAGTACTGGGTGGCTCAAGTTCAATCAATGCAATGGTTTACATTCGTGGTAATAAATACGACTACGACCAATGGGAGAGTTTGGGCAACACGGGTTGGGGTTTTAAAAATATGCTTCCTTATTTTATAAAAGCTGAAAACAACAAAGCATTTATTAATCACCCATTGCATGGTGATGATGGGCCGCTTCATGTGCAAGACCTCAATGCCCCAAGTTTTGTTAATCAATACTTTTTAAATGCCTGTGTAGAACAAGGGGTACCACTAAATAGTGATATTAACGCAGAAGAGCAAAGTGGCGCACGTTTGTCGCAGGTTACGCAGTATAATGGAGAACGCTGTAGTGCCGCAAAAGCGTATTTAACACCTAATTTAAATAGGCATAATTTAACAGTACTCACTCATTGCCACGTTAATAAAATAAAGATAAAAAATAAAACCGCGCAAGGGGTGCAAATAGAGCAGAATAAAAAGCAAATAGAGTTAACAGCTAAAAAAGAGGTGATTTTGAGTGCGGGGGCTATTAATTCGCCCCAAATTTTAATGCTGTCGGGGATTGGCCCAACAGAGCAATTAAAATTACATAATATTGATGTAAAAGTTGCGTTAGAGGGAGTAGGTGAAAATTTACAAGATCACCTTACAGTTGTTCCACTTTTTATAGCCAACAATAGCGCGGGCACCTTTGGTATAAGCCCAAAAGGTGCGCTTCAAGTTACCAAAGGGGTTGCAGATTGGTTTAGTAAACGAAACGGATGTTTAACAAGTAACTTTGCGGAGTCTCATGCGTTTATTAAATTGTTTAAAGATTCGCCGGCACCTGATGTCCAACTCGAATTCGTAATTGGGCTCGTAGACGATCATAGTCGTAAGTTGCATTATGGCCATGGGTACAGTATTCATAGCAGTATTATGCGACCTAAAAGCAGAGGGGCCATTAAGCTTGCAAACAATGACCCACACGCACCACCGCTCATTGATCCTAATTATTTAAGCCATCCAGATGACTTAAACATAATGTTGTTGGGTTTGAAAAAAACACTCGCAATAATGAATAGCCCAGCCTTTGATGAAATTCGTGCAGATATGGTTTATCCACTAGATATAAATAATGATCAGCAGCTAATAGAGTTTATTCGCCAAACAGCTGATACCGAATATCATCCTGTTGGGACGTGTAAAATGGGTAATGATGATATGTCGGTTGTCGATAGCACATTGAAAGTGAATGGCGTTAATAATTTACGTGTTGTTGACGCGTCAATAATGCCCACAATCGTCACAGGTAACACTAATGCCCCCGTTATAGCGATTGCAGAAAAGGCGGCTGACTTAATTAAGGCAGCTAATAGTTAGCTATAAAAGGTGTTTAGCCAGTGTTGCCAATCAGATTCTAAACGTAACATTTGTAAGTGCTTTTTAGCTTTAAAATGTTTTATTTGATCTTCGTCAGCTATAAAAGGCCCTACTCGGCAAAGGGGACAGTGGTTTTGTGATAAGTAGCTGGGTTTAGTTAATTGTTTGGCTAGTTGGGGTTCTAAGGCACTACTTTTTGGGCTAAATACATACGTGATCCCGCTGGTGTCTTTGACGTGTTTGTCACGGTCAACATTACGAATTTTATATCCCGAAAAACGTGTTATATCAAATGGCATTTGGCCGCAGTACTCGCTGCTTAAACGTTCGTTTAAACTGCCTTCTATGTTCCATTCACGATAAGGTTTTACATCTTTAGAGGTAATAAAGCACAGCATTGGGCCATTTGGGTTTAGTGCAAACTCAGTGGCGTATTTAATAAATTGATGTAATAAGGCTCTATTTAAAACATTTATACTTGATTGACGAGTATTAGCTTCATATTCATTTTTACCTACAAATGCAGGAATAAGTGGAAACTGAAAAATAACAACGTCAAAGCGTTGATTATAACTTTTTAACGCTTGCCAACACGCTTTGTTTGTAAAATCAAAATTATTAAGAACTTCAACACTGCATTCACGCAATTTATTTAAAGCGTTATCAGGGTACTTTTGTTCTATGGTTTGCGGGCTATCGTAAGTTGAGGCTACCAACGTGTTTGGTTTTACGTGCTCAAAAATTGCATGAGAAAACGATAAATCGCCATCGCCAACAGTAAGTATTCGCCATTTAGGGTTTAAGTACATACTTTGTTATGTGTTTTGCTTATTAACGTTTTGAAGTTGCTTATTCGCCGTATTTAAACGCTCAAAAGCAAGCCTCGTTTTTAGGCCTTCGATGGCTATTTGTTTCATAATTAAGTTAAAAGTGATTACAATAGCAAATGCAAAATGCAGTGGACCATCTGTAAACCCACCGTCAGCTTTATATAGCGTTACGCCAAATAATATGAGCAAAACAACTAAAAATATCTCAATAAGTTGATTTGAATAAAAGTTGAGGCGGTTTTCATTTTTGTGATCTTTTTTTATGCTAATAGCGCAAAAAAAAGGAATGACCTTGATTTTAAAAGCGGCGTTTTTTTCTACATAGTTTTCGCCAAGCTCGTCAAGCTGCTGGCGTAATTGGTCAATCATGGTGAGTCCTCAAATAGCTGTGCGCGGATGGTACATTATTACCGTGCAATTTTTAAGGTAATAGCTGCTATTTTGGGTAAATACTCATACCAATAATAAATATATGGCACACAAACACGACCGACGTCAGTACAAAGCGCATTTTTTGATAGTCTTTGTGGTAGGTTTGCCACTGTGGTGTTGATTTTTCAAAAAGTAGAACAAGCCAAAAACTCAGCGATAACCATCCTAAAATCCATTCAATAGGTAAAAATGCTAAAAATGGTACCGGGATAACGGGTAATACCGCTTTTATTGCATCGGCATAGCTTTGCTGGCCGGCATGCCAAAGATTACCTGCCATAAAGGCAAGAATAGAAATGCTATAAAACGTAAAAAACTCTAAGTTAACACTGTTACTACCTAGCATCAGCGGCCACGCTAAACAGGCTAGAAATGGTATTAGGCCAAGATAGCCTAATTGAATGTGATTGATAAACTTGTTCATAACAGTGTGCCTTGAATATTTTAATAGTGAGCGAGGCAATTGTATCAGCCTTAAGCGTGCAAACCGATATGTTGCAATGAATAAAATACGGATCTATCTATAATTTAGTTTAATCTTAAAAATCGATTACTTTAATCTAAACAATCAATTTTATTTTGTTAATTAATGGGCTTATTGTATTAATCAAGCCAGCAAGGTTAGCCAACAACTCTCCTTTGCTTGGTAAATTAAACAAATACATTAAATATAAATGAGGAATACTATGAGCACTTCATTAATCAACACAAAAATCCAACCTTTCAACGCAACTGCATACCACAATGGAGATTTTGTAGAAGTATCTGAAAAAGATGTACTTGGTAAGTGGTCAATCTTCTTCTTTTACCCTGCCGATTTCACATTTGTATGTCCTACAGAGCTAGGCGACCTTGCAGATCACTACGCACAGCTACAAGAAATGGGCGTGGAAGTTTACTCAGTATCAACTGATACTCATTTCACTCATAAAGCATGGCACGATACGTCAGACACAATCGGTAAAATTACTTACCCAATGATTGGCGACCCAACTGGCCGTATTACTCGCAGCTTCGGTGTAATGATTGAAGAAGAAGGCCTAGCACTTCGTGGTACGTTTGTAATGAACCCAGAGGGCGAAATCAAAGTAATCGAAACTCACGATTTAGGTATTGGCCGTAGCGCTAAAGAGTTAGTACGTAAAGTACAAGCTGCACAATACATTGCAACTCACGACGGTGAAGTTTGCCCTGCATCTTGGCAGCCAGGTGAAGACACACTTGCTCCTTCACTAGACCTAGTTGGTAAAATCTAAATATAGATTTATCCCTACTGTAAGGGCAGACAACTGCCCTTAAACCAATAAATATTCGTTTATTGGTGCCTCCTATCTCAATTTGATAATTAAGCACATGCGTTTTATTGGCATGGGAGGCTTGCTGTTTAAATTTTCCTAAAAAGGGTTAAGCCATGTTAGATAACAACATTAAAAATCAATTAAAGAGCCATTTTGAATCGCTTACTCAACCCGTTGAGCTGCTTATTGCCTTGGATGACAGCAAAAAATCAGCAGAAGTTGAAAGCTTAGCAAACGATTTAGCATCACTAAGCGATAAGTTTACGGTAATTAACAACCCAGATACAAGCGCACGTCGCCCGTCTATGATTGTACATTCACCAGTTAAAAATACCCACATTACGTTTGCAGGCGTACCGATGGGACACGAATTTACAAGTTTAGTGTTGGCGCTTTTACATACTGGCGGACACGCAAGTAAAGCAAAAAGCGAAGACATTGAACAAATACAATCACTTGATCAAGAGCTTAATTTTGAAATTTACATTAGCTTGAGCTGCCAAACATGCCCACAAGTAGTGCAGGCGCTAAATACAATGGCCGCGACGAATAGCAAGATTAAAGCAACAATGATTGACGGCGCACTATTTCAAGAAGAAGTAGAAGAGCGCAACATTTTAGCAGTACCAGCTGTTTACTTAAATGGCGAACCATTTAGCCAAGGTGCAGTAAGCCTAACTGACATATTAAACAAAGTAGATAGTAAAGGTGCAGCACGCCAAGCTGCGGCACTTAGCGAAAAAGATGAATTTGACGTATTAGTCGTAGGTGGCGGACCTGCCGGTGCATCAGCTGCTATTTATTCTGCACGTAAAGGGTTAAATACAGGTATTGTTGCAGAGCGATTTGGCGGACAAGTTGCAGATACATTGGGTATTGAAAACTTTATCTCAGTTAAAGCCACTGAAGGTCCTAAGCTTGTTGCACAGCTTGAAGAGCATGTGAAAGATTACGATGTTGACGTAATGCACAACCAACGCGCAGCAGCGCTCGAACGAGTTAATAACAAATACGAAATTACGTTAGAAAATGGGGCTACTTTAAAAGCTAAATCGCTTGTTTTAGCAACCGGTGCACGCTGGCGAGAAATGAACGTACCCGGTGAGCAAGCGTACCGCGGACATGGTGTAGCATACTGTCCGCATTGTGATGGGCCTTTGTTTAAAGGTAAGCCTGTAGCTGTAATTGGTGGTGGTAACTCTGGTATTGAAGCCGCAATCGATTTGGCAAACATTGTTGAGCATGTAACAGTGCTTGAGTTTGCAGATACACTACGCGCAGATGAAGTACTGATTCGTAAAGCAAACAGCTTAAACAATATTACTATTATTAAAAATGCCCAAACTACAGAAGTACTTGGTGACGGTAAAAAGGTGACAGGACTTACTTACACTGACCGAGTAACAGGTAATAGTAAGGCGCTTACTTTAGCGGGTATTTTCGTACAAATAGGTTTAATTCCTAACACTGAGTGGTTAAAAACTAGTGACTTAGAGTTAAGTAAATTTGGTGAAATATTAGTTGATGCAAAAGGTGCTACTTCATTACCAGGTGTTTATGGCGCTGGTGATGCAACAAACACCCCATTTAAGCAAATTATTATCGCCATGGGCAGCGGTGCAACAGCAAGTTTAGGTGCTTTTGATTATTTAATTCGCCACAGCGAAGAAGGCGATGAAGACAAAACAGCCGCTTAATCCGCAAAACCCTCTCTTGATATAACAGCAAGGTACACCCAACGCTGTTTGTTAACCCAAGCCGCCCTCTCCAAAGGCGGCTTTTTTATGATGCGAATAACTTTTTAAAAAATAGGCTAATCGCCACCACAACCAGAAACTGAGCCACTGCAACTATGATCAGAGTAGCTAGAACCACTGTTGTAAGTGGTTACACCTTTTTTTGAGCTTGTATTGAAAAAGGTAAGTAGTAATAAAAAGCTACTAACGATTAAAATTACTATGACTGAATGCCAATCCTGTGACGAATATCCAGCATAAAGTGATAAGGCTAAAATAAAGATTAAAATGGTTCTAACTATTAATTTCATTGTTATTTCCTTTAACTTATTCTCAGGTACATTTAATGTAATTCTGGTTTTACAGTTTTTATTGCTGCTGCTATGGCTGATTCTAACGAATACATTTTAAATGGCTTTGATAAAAATAAATCCATCCCGGCTTGTTTACACGCAAGCTTGTCTTGAGACGATGTATTAGCAGTTAAAGCAACAATATAGGTTTCATGAGCAGGACAAATATTTTGCTCTCTTAGCTGCTTAGTTGCCTCAAAGCCGTCTAATATAGGCATGATACAATCCATAAAAATAAGGTCATAACGCTTTTGCTTACATTTTAAAACAGCGTCTTGCCCGTCCACAGCAAAGTCGGGATTTATATCAAGCTTATTTAAGGATGCGTTAAGCACTAATCTATTTATGTCGTTGTCATCAACAACAAGTACAGATAACTCACTTGTATTAATATTAATGTTAGCGAGGGGTTTATCCTCAACTATTTGTTCTTCACCTTGGGTTATTGGGACATAAACTGAAAATGTAGAACCTTTATTTATTTCGCTAGTAACTTCAATTTTTCCACCCATGTACTGCACAAGTTCTTTTACAATTGCTAGGCCCAGGCCGGTGCCACCTTTTGTATTTTTAGCATCGACTTCTTGCGTAAATGGCGAAAATAGCGATTTAAGAAATTCAGGCGTCATCCCTCTGCCTGAATCAGTCACGGTAATAGTGAGTGATGAAGCGCCGTCATTATTGGTTAAAAATGTGTCCAGCTTTACACTACCTTGTTCTGTAAATTTTAATGCATTACTGAGTAAATTGGAGGTTATTTGGCTTAAGCGTGTGTTATCGCAATAGGCCCAGTAATCGTCAGTAATTTCATTTTTTACTTCAAGTGCAACACGCTTATCAGTAAATAACGGGGTGTAAAGTGAAACAAGGTCAGTAAAAACAGTTTTTAATAAAACATTATTTGGCTCAAGCTTAAGCTCACCATGATTAATTTTTGAAAAATCAAGAACTTCATTAATGATACTTAATAATGTGTCTGAGCTTCGAAGCGCAACTTTAATTTTTTCTGTTCTTTTTTCTGGGTCATGCTCATCTATCAAATTGGTGAGCATGCCTGTGATACCATTAAGCGGTGTTCTGAGTTCATGGCTTATTTTTGCAAAAAGCATGCTTCTATCAAAAAGTAAGCGTTCAGCTTCTGCTTTTTTACTTTCAAGCTCTTCGCGTAGTTTCATCGATTCAGTAATATCTTGAAATGTACCAAACAGCCTTACGCAGGTGTCGCCTTCAAATTCAGCTTCACCGAATGTAGAAACCCAGATGTTGTTATTATTTGCGGTAACAATTTCTAATTCTAAATTCCACTTTTCGCCTTTGCCAACAGCTAATTCTACTGCTCTGGTAATTTTTTCTCGGCTAGGTCCTTCTTTGTAGAAGTTTATTGCTGTTTCCATCATTGGTTGATAGTTTTCATCAACTTCATGAATAAGCTTAGTTTGTTTGCTCCAAAAAATTTTATTGTGAACAACATCAACTTCCCACGTGCCAATGTTTGCAACGCTTTCGAGTTTTAAAAGGCTATTGCTGTTTTTTATTAGGCGATCTTTTGTTTGGCTTCTGGCAAATTCCGCACCTAACCATTGTGCAAATAATTCTATATAGTCATAGGCTTGATCGGTGAATACCGGAGATTGACTGGCTGATGAAAAGTTAACAGTTCCAAAAACCTCATTTCCAACTTTAATTGGAGCACCAATGTAAGACTCTAGTTGAAAATTAGCAAAGCATGGGTGATCGGCTATTTCGCTTTGAGATACATTATGAAACGCAAGTGCAGAGCCTGCATTAAGTGTATGAACGCAGTAAGTATCATCTAAATTAAATTGCGTGCCGATAGCAAGTCCGTTGTCTGGGGTCACTGCGTATAAAACGGTGTAAATACGCTCTTCTACTTCACTGATGATAGCTAAATCGAGGTCAAAGATTTTAAGCCCAAAATTTAATAATTTTTGCGTTTTATCATCAAAAGCCAAATTTTGATCAGAGACTATGTCGTGAAATTGCCTAAGAAAATTCAATAGAAAAAGATCCTTTAGAAATTATTTTTCAAATCCAATTTTAACTAGCAGCATATACAGATAGAACAAAATTGAAACAGTGTCGATTTATTACTCACTAACTAAATAATATAAAGACGCTTTTTAAATAAAACGTAATTTAAGAATATTAGTTATTTAGTGCTTATTTAATAAGTTGAGTTAGGTGTGTACTCTGGGTTGATATCTCCATCAACTTCTTCGGGATCAACATCGTTTATCAGCAGTGTTTCTCTTACAGTTTCAATATGACTCAGTACTGATTGATAACGTTCACCGTATTCGTATTTAGTTACTTCAATAGCTTTTGGCATATACGTAAATGCTATTTTAAGAGCGTGAAGGGCATCTTCATTCATTTTTTCACTCATAAACTTCTCCTAACTAAATTAATATCGGCGGTTAAAGTATTTTCTTTAATTGTTTATTTTAGACTGCTTGCAAGTATGAACGTGCCTCAGCTATGCCCATTTGGTATCCGTTATTTAAAGTATTAAACGATTTGGTGGTTCTGCCCACTTTAAAGTGCTTTGGTGGTGCAATAATATTAACGATACAATCGCTGGGTGGGTTTTCTATAAAATCGATACTTTTATTATATACGTCAGCTCTATTTAATGCTGCATTTATGAGTGCAGGATAGCCCCTGTAAATTTGTTTAGTGAGCCAAGGAATTTTTGTCGCTTTTTTCTTGTACCCTCGTGAACGTGACAAGATAACCGTTATTTCGCGCGCCCCCATTTCATACGCCTTGATAACAGGAATAGAGTCTGCAACTCCACCATCCGTCATAGGTGTGTTATTTATAATCGGGTACCCACGATATGCAATAGGAATTGCGCAGGATGCTTTTAATTGCTCAACCATATTGTCGTTTGTTGCTTCTAAATAATAGGCTTTACCTGAATCTATAGCGGTAGCAACAATATAAAACGGTTGTGGGTTGTGCTCAAATATTTCGGTTTGTAGACGAATTTCACGAATAGTTTCTTCCCATAACCAATCAAGGTCAAATAAGTGACCACCTTTTAAAAACCGAGCCAGATTAATAAACTCCGGCCTACATGAATAATCAGTTATCACTTTGTAGTTTCGCATAGGTTGCTTACATAAGAATGCGGCTATATTAGTTGCTCCTGCAGAAACGCCAAAGTAACAATCAAAGGGCTGATGATTATGCGATAAAAATTCATCAAGGACGCCTGCAGCAAATATACCGCGCATTGCGCCACCTTCGACTACAAGTGCATGTTTTATATTTTTAGCCATAATTTTAACTCCTTTTAATCTGACTTTATGTTATCAACTAAGGCTAGTGAGAGCGAGTTATAAAACACATATTATCAATAAGTTGCATTCATATTAAAGGTTAATTCAATAATAAGTGAGCAATAAATCAGACGTTTAATTTAATAAATATGTTGTTAGTTAATATATTAATTAATCGACATGATATTTTTAGTAATTTTATGGCTGTAATTACATCGCACTGACTTATATTTTTTGTTAATGTTAGGCTTTAAGCTTATGTTAATAATAAACCTTTAAAAGGGTCACTAATTTTGCAACATTAAGATGGATAATACGCGTCATTATTTTTGCATAAATTGACATATTTATAGTTATTATATCGCGAACGTAATTTAGTATAATTTAGCCGTTGTTGCTATCGAGCCCGTTAATTTAAGAGCCTTGTACTGCGATTAATTGTACCAAGGCCATAGTTTGCTCCTCAAAGGTAAATAAACTCTATAATGAGCAATTTTAAAATCACCTTATTTAATAATACGCAAAATCAGCTTGGTGAAAGTCCGCTATGGCACCCAATGTTGGCAACACTCTTTTGGGTTGATATCAATAAAAAACTGTTGTTTTGTCGCTCACTTGATAAATCAGTAAATTTTTACTCGGTTGAAATGCCTTTTATAGTGACAGCTATAGCTTGGCATGATGCAGAACATTTAATTTTAGGAACTGAATCTGGAATTTATCGTTATCATATAAAGCGTAAAATACTTCAGTTAATTACGGAACTTGAAAGTGGCGACACGAATAGGCGCTCAAACGATGGGCGTGCTGATCCCTGGGGGGGCTTTTGGTTAAGTACAATGGATAAGTCTGCCGAAAAAGGGCAAGGCAAGATATACCGCTATTACAATAAAAAGCTTGATTGCATTGTTACTGATTTAACCATTCCTAATGGTTTGTGTTTTGATAAAGCTCGCTCTCGTGGTTACTACTGTGACTCTTTTACAAGCTGTATTTACGTTCTTGACCTTGATGTTAATACAGGTGAAGTTGTTGGTACGGCAAAGGTATTCTATCAATTTAATAACAGTGATGTAGATCCCGATGGTTGCGTTGTTGATAGTATTGGTAACTTGTGGTTAGCGGTATGGGGAATGGGCTGTATTATGTGTTTATCGCCTGATGCAGAAGTAATTCATACAATAAAAGTAAATAACCTCAATCCTACATGTACAGTATTTGGCGGCAAACAAGGTGAGTTGCTATTTGTCACTTCAGCATTGTGCGATTCTAATAATGACTTACAAAATATACAAGGGACGACACTTCAAATTAGCGGGATAAAAAACGGACAACTAGAGCCACCCGTTATTTTATAATTTGCTTACAGGTTACTAGGAGACTGGTTTGACCCACATAACGCCAACATCTTTTTTCATAACGTATACTCGAGTGCCTGCAGAAATTGCTTGCTCACTTTTTAATTTCCAGCTAATACCTGAATAATTATACGTAGTTAACCCTTGATCGGTAACGTCGCCATCTAGGGTAAACGTAAGCTCTGCAAAATCGTTTGTTACGGGCTTTGTGTCCACACGGTTTTGCATTTTTTTTAGAGGTTTCCACAGACCAATGGCTAAAATTGCCGTTACCACTGTGTTACTCCATAGTGCAGTTGTTAATGAGTCAGGCAGTATACCTATGCTCATTGAAAAACCAGTTATCAGTAATGATAAGCCAAAAAATAATAGAATAATAGTAGAGAGACCCAGCACGGCTACTTCTATTATCAAGGCAATTATACCAAGCACCATAAGCGCTTGTGGTAAATTTTGCAGAATAAAATCCATACAAACCTCTTTAGGCGTTAACCTTTGTTTTGCTTATTTAAACTATTTATGATTGCCATGCCTTGCGCAACCATTGAGCTTGCATCTGTTGCGTTGTCAGGGAGTAGAACAACAGATGATTCACGTGCAATGGCTTCTTTAGCCGAAATGGCTTTGGTAGCTAAATCAAGTTGAATTGCTTTTTGTCCTTGCTCTGTGTCAGCTGCTTCACCGACTTTTAATAGTGCATTGGCTTGCGCTTCTGCGACGGTTGTAATTGCGGTAGCTTCACCTTCTGCACGTAAAATTTGCTCAGCTTTATCTGCTTCTGCAGCAAGTACTTGTGCTTGCTTTTTACCTTCAGCGACATTTATGTTTGCTTGACGGTCACCTTCAGACTCTAAAATTTGAGCACGTTTTACACGCTCAGCCTTCATTTGTGCTTCCATAGCTTCCATAATCGAGTTCGGTGGCACAATATCTTTAATTTCGTAACGCAGCACTTGAATACCCCATGGCTCAGATGCCTGGTTTATTGCAGCTACTATATTTGTATTTAGTAGGTCACGCTCTTCAAAGGTTTTATCTAGCTCCATTTTACCGAGCTCTGAGCGCATTGTTGTTTGCGAAAGCTGAACAACTGCAAATGTATAATCGTCAACACCATAGGTAGCTTTGTACGGGTCTAATACCCGAAAGTATAATACGCCGTCTACAATTAACGAGATGTTATCTTTTGTTATAGCTGATTGTGATGGCACATCTTGCGCCTGTTCTTTTAAACTGCGGTCGGCAGATATTCTATCAATAAAAGGGATAATAAAGTTAAGGCCGGCTTCTTTGGTTGATTGGTATTTACCAAACCGTTCAATTAGCCAAGCTCTATTTTGAGGTACAAATTTAACACTGCTTTTTAGAAGCACAATAACAAATATGAGTAAGAATGCCTCAACAGTAAATACGATATTGAGGATTTGTGACACTGGATCCATTTAAATATTCCTTATAATAATTAATCATAAAATGGTGTGTTGTTTTAATTTTGAACTAATAAAGACTACCACTTTTCAATGTAATTACCTACAAAAAGTGGCTACTTAAGAAGTACATATTATCGAGGGGGGCTCTCTGAAATTTTATTTCGACCAGTTTCTTTCGCGTTATAAAGAGCAGCATCTGCTTTTGCAATAATATCTTCAGCTATCGTTTTTGTATTAGGAATTAGGCTATAAAAACCAATGCTTAAAGTAAGTATGTCACTTACTTCAGAATATTTATGCTCTATGCCCAACTTGGCTATTTCTTTTTGAATTAGAGTGGAAAAACAATATGCATTATCCGTATTGGTACAGGGTAAAATAAGTGCAAATTCTTCACCACCATATCGAGCTGCTAAGTCGCCAGGGCGCTTACATAAATTTTGGAGTGTTTCTGCAACTTGTTTTAATGCCTCATCCCCTTTTTGATGACCATAACTATCGTTGTATTTTTTAAAGAAGTCGATGTCGCAAATAAGTAAACTGATGGGTTGTTGGTAACGAACGCATCGTTGTATTTCGTCATCTATAGTTTGATCAAAGCATCGACGATTAGCTATGTTAGTCAAGCCGTCTGTATTTACCAGCTCACTTAATTTTTGATTGGCTGTGATAAGTTGCTGCTGAGTAAGTTCTAATTTTTTTTTATAGTTTATATTTTTGAACGCATTGGTTAGTATTTCACCAACTAATTTTATTCTGATTAAGTCAAGGTTTGTCCATTCACGTTTTACTGCTACACAATCGCAACCAATAAAACCAACAAGCTCTTTTTCGTAGCTTAAGCCAATACACAGTACTGATTTGATTTTTTGTAGTTCAAATTCTTTTTTTTCACCACCTGCAGAGGCTGGTAGATCCGTAACATCATTTACTTTAAAAAGGTAAGTGTCGTTCATTAATTTAAAAAAGTAAGGGAGTTCGCTTTTAGGTACATTTTGCAACGAATCCTTAAAAGGCGTTATGCCTTTATTTACCCATTCATGTGTATTACTCATTTGTGTGTTTTCGTCGTTAAATTTAAATAGGTAGCTGCGATCTGCATGGCATACAGTGCCAATTGCTTTTAGTGCATAATCTATATGGCTATCTATATTATCGTTCTGAATATCAATGAGATCGGCTGATATATTCGATATAACAACATCAAAATTATATTGTTCATCAATTGTTTGTTTTTCTATTTCAAAGGTGATCATTGAAACGGTCTCAGTAATATTGGCAAATTTAATGTTCAGTAAAAAGGCTGTTTGATCAACTTCAAGCACCACTTTATTTTGAACATTAGGTAAAAGGTAAACATCAAAAAGGTTTTGTAATAATAAAGTTTTTTTACTTAAAGGGCTTATTAGTTTTATGTGATCAAAGTGATTTTCATTTAAGTCAGAATGCTGCTTTAAATTAAACAGGTTTAAAGCGGACTCGTTCGCTTTGTAGTAGCGTGTTTTTGAGTCGTGCACTAAAACAGCAAAAGGGAGACACTTTAATGTACTCCAGATTTCTTTTATCGAGTTCAACGCTTAAGTTACCTCATTTTCTATCGAAGATAGGATATATCCGATTGATTTTTATTCTTATAATATAGTTTTAGTACAGTTTTGTTGATATTACTAACTTTTTTAGTGCGTTAATGTGAGTGACGCATTATAATTGATACTGTATATCATTACTCCTTTCTCAGTGAGCCTTAAGCGGTTTACTTGCATTTTAAGTATAGGTAACCCAAGTATTTCATGACTGAAATTACAACACACCAAGCTTCTCGAAGGCGCTTACTCATTGCGCTAGCCATAACATGCTCATTTATGATCATACAAGTAATTGGCGCATACTATGCTAATTCGCTTGCTGTATTAGCTGATGCAGGACACTTGTTTGTGCATAATAGTTCGCTATTTATTGCCTTAATAGCTTCAAGTTTTGCTATTCACTTAGCTAAAACTTTCAATGATGGCTATCAACGGGCTGAGTTAATGGGGGGGCTTATTAATGGTATTTTATATCTCGCCATTAGCTTGGTGATTCTATATGAAGGTGGGGAGCGGTTTATCCATCAGCATGAAGGTAACGAGCTTGAGATAAATAGTTACTTAATGTCGGTAATTGCGGGGCTAGGCTTTTTGTTTCACGGTGCGGCTGCTTGGGTATTATACAAAGGACGAAAAGCAAGCATTAATGTTTACGCTGTGTTCTTACATTCGTTTTTTGATTTGATTTCTACTGTGTCCACTTTTATTGCCGGTGTATTAATATATTTAACAGGTCTTGCGGTCATCGATATTTTATCGAGTATGCTCATAGCATCGTTTGTATTGTTTACGGGCGTTAAAGTAATTATAAGTTGTATTAAAGGTTTGCGTTTAAATAAAGCAAAACTTCCAAAGGTAACAGATATTGAAAGCGAAATCACAAGCATAGAACACGTACATAATGTACATAATGTAACTGTAACACGTAATTACGATGGCCTAGTCGTGGGGGCTCATGTGGTACTCAAAAAGCACTGTACTATTGAAAAACACGATGAAGCATGCCGTTTAAAGGTAGAAAACCTGCTTGCTGAAAGGTTTAGAGTAACCAGTAGCGTACTACAAATTGAAAGCCATGAATGTCACCATATTCATTAATTAATATTTTGACTGTTGACCAGTTAACTAATCATCTTATCAGATGAGTTCAATAATCTTATTAAAGCAATGCGCTTCTTTCAGTGCTTTTGCATCCATAGGTCTTGCAAAGTAATAGCCTTGAAGTACATGACAACCTTCATTCGATAAAAACTCCATTTGTTGGCGGTTTTCGACTCCTTCAGCAATGCAATATAGGTTCAAATTTTCAGCTAAAGAGAGTATCGTTCTGATGATCGATTCGTCTCCATTGTCTTCACCTATACTATTTACAAAACTTTGGTCTATCTTTATGACGTTGATTGGGAATTGGCTTAAATAAGTTAATGATGAATACCCTGTGCCAAAGTCATCAAGCAATAATTTAAATCCTGCTGCTTTTAATTTTTGTAATTGCTTAGCAGCTTTCAGTTTATCTTCAAGTAATATGCTCTCTGTAATTTCGAGCCTCAGTTGCTTTGGCAGAATACCCGCGTCTGCTAGGATATATTGTAGACGCTCGGTTATATTCTCCTTCAATATATGTTTTGGTGATAGGTTTAAGGAAATATAAAATAATGGATTTTCATCCAGTAGAGGCGCTAACTCAATAAGTGCGCGTTTGAGAGAAAACTCAGTTAAGCGCTCAATTAAACCGGTTTCTTCTGAAATAGGAATAAACACCGCAGGTGAAACAAATTGCCCTTTGTTTTTCCAGCGCATTAGTAACTCTACACCATTTATTGTTCTTGCTTCAATATCAACAATTGGCTGATAGTGGTTTAGTAATAAGTCGGCTTTTACTGCATCTTTTAGATCATTTTCGAGCATTAGCTTTTGTTTTATTTGTTCGTTCATTTCATCGCTAAAGAAGCTAAAACCGTTCCTGCCATTTTGTTTTGCTTGCATCATTGCAACGTCGGCGTTGCGAATTAAGATGTCGGTTGTTACTGCATCAAATGGGTACAAAGCAACGCCTATACTGGCAGAAATATTAATAGCAAAGTCTTCAATCATCACTTTATTTGCTAATTCAGCACTAATTAGTTTGACGGTTTCTTTTAATGAGTCCTGGGATTCTATATTTTTAATAAGAACTAAAAACTCATCTCCGCTTTGACGGCCAAGCTGTGCATTTTCGTTAAGTATATTACTGACCCGCTCAGTAATATTGCAAAGAAGCTTATCACCTACAGCATGACCAAAAGAGTCATTCACTGGTTTAAACTTATCTAAATCTATAAACAGGAGTGCGCAATGTGTATTCGATCTTTTGGCTTGTTCAATGGCTTCCTCAATGTTTTGGTACATTAAACTACGGTTTGGCAGTTTTGTAAGTGCGTCATAGTTAGCTAAATAACGCAGCTCATTTTCAGCTCTTTTTTGCTCTGTTAGGTCAGAAATAACAATTACATAGTAGCTTACTTCTGTTGTGCTTTTAGCTACTGCAGTCACATTAATATGCACGGGATGCGTATTGCTTTTAGCTGTTTTAATTAAGGTATCTATATGCCAGTTTTCAGTTGGCTGCAATGCCTTTAATGTTTTAGCAAATTCTTTACACTTTTCTATACCAAGAGATTTTACAAATAGTTTAGGGCTAATATTTGTAGATGTTTGTGTATCTGAGAACGTTCTCATAAAGCTATTATTTGCTGAAAATGGCATTAATTGGTCGTCTAAAATCAGCAACCAATCGTTTATTTGGCTAAATGCTTCACCTAGTATTTTGGCTTGTTCCTCATTGGCACGCTGCTCTGTAATATTGGTATAAATACCTGATACATACAAAGGTTTGCCTGTTTGAGTATCAAAAATTATTTGGCCAGTATCTTGGTACCATAGCCACTGACCATTTTTATGGCGAAGACGAAATGTTAATTGCCAATTTTTATTTTTACTTTTATTACTTATATAGTTTTGCCACTTGGTTTCAAAGCGGCGCTTATCGTCAGGATGTATAATAGAAAAAAACTGCTCTATAGCTACCCGTTCTTCTAGGTTTTCGTAGCCCAGTTCTGTGCCACGTAAAGTATTTACTGAGCGGTCTAAAAATTGATAATCCCATACGCCACTTTTATTGTTTCTAAGGGCGAGTTCTGTTTGCTTTTTTGAGTTTATGGTGTCTGTATGCGCTTGTTGAATAACATTTTGGCGATTACGGTATTGCCAGAAAAATAAAGCGAAGAGACTTAACATAACTAAAATATATGTAAATATTGCAAAGGGTGACTTCCAAGGGGCATAGGCTACATTCATACTCAGCTTAACTGGTTGGGCTTTAATTACACCATCTTTAAAATGTGCGTTGATAGTGAGAGAGTAGCTACCTGGTCGAAGTTTAGTAAAAAACACCTGATTTGATTTTAAGTTTTCATAGGTAAGTGATGTTGGACCATCAAGAACCACATCATAGAACGTTTTATTTGTATCTGGATACGAAAAATCAGAAAAACTTACCGTTAACCCCATATCATCATGGTTAAGACTGAGCGGTTGATTACTGTATTTAAAGGGTGAAAAAGTCAATTCCCTTGTTAATAAACTGACATCTGTAATTGCTAATTCATGTATTTTAGTTGCTTCTTTTGTATTGAAATCAGCAGGGTTAAAAAGTAGGGCGCCTGCATTACTGCCAATTATTATTTGCCCATTATTCAATTTTTTTTGTGCATAGTCTGTAAATTTATTGGTGTTTAAACCATCTTTAACGGAAAAACTTGTAACATTAAGCGTGTCGAGGTTTACCTTGTAGAGTCCATTTTCAGAGCTTGCCCACAGATAGCCTTTTTCATCAGGCACTAAAGACAAAATTGAATTAGAATTTAAAGAGTTTTTAAGGCCTAAAGAATGCTTTTGTTCGTAGCTTTGTGGGTCTATGCCAATTAAACCTTCATGAGTAGTTGCAAGCCATAAAACATTTCTTTTCAAGTCAAGGTAGTAATTATCTACCGTGTAATAAATGTCATCTCTATTTTTTGATGATTGAAATATGAGGGTTAATTTTTGTGTTTCTTCGTTATACCTAAACAGGCTATTGGTCATGCTAATTAAAAGTTCATTAGGATGAGTTTCAAGTGGTGGGAGAAGCACATAGGTATACATAGGGTCTAGGAAGTTTTTAAGTCCTTTAATAACCCTTATATCACCCGTTATTTCGTTAAATAGGTAAAAGTTTTTGTCGTTTGCAAACGCATAGTGATGAGAGTCAATTTGGGCAAAACCGAAAACAGTCGGTTGAGTGAGTAAATCGTTATTACTACTCAAATTTGTTACTAGTTGATTACTGTTTTTATCAAACAATTCAAACCCATTGTATGTAGACAGCCATAAATATTGGTTGTTCCCAAGGGAAGAAGCAAAAATATCATGAATTGCCGAGGATCCAAACACTGCTTTAGAGTCAGTTGAGTTTAAAAAGGTACGCGTGGTTTTTGTCTTAGGGTTGTATTGAGCTAGGCCATCGTTTGTGGCAAACCATAAAATACTATCGTTGTCTTCGTAAATTTTGTTTATTGTATTATTGACGGGCAAATTAATATTTTTAAACCGCCTAGTTTTAATAGGCCATGTGAATACCCCCTGGCTTCTTGAGGATAACCAAAGCACTCCGGTTTGGCTTATTGTTAAATCGCTAATCGTGTTATCGTTTATATTAAATTTACTATTTTCATAATTTAATGTGAGCTCTATTTCGCCGTTTGTTCGGTTGAAACTAAACAACCCTTTTTCGGTTGCTACAAAATCACCATGATCAGAACTAATGTAATCCCAAATATTGAGGTCGGGAATAAGCGTTGTTATTTTAGAGCTGAGTGAGTGGTTATCATTTAAAAATGCGAATCTATACAGTCCTTCTACTGTACCAACTAGAAGACCAAGTTCTTTATCTACCTGTAAGAACTTTACATTAATGTTGTCTACTGTTATTTGTTGGGCAGAGTGAAGCGGTACTTCGGTAAGTTGATTACTAGCAAGGTTTAATGCATATAGCCCATCATTGGCGCCAATATAAAGTGTATTATTATGTAGTGTTAGAGCGCGTATATATGAGGTTTTATTAGTTATAGCCGCTGTTTCTGTAAAAGCACCGGTGGTTTTATTGTAGGTGAATATTTGGTTATCAATAGCTAAATGGTAAAGCTCGTTCTGTCCGGCCATTGCTGAAACAGGAGAATAAACTTGTGTTTCTTTATCTAGCTGGCCAGAGTAGATTTTTTTTGTTTTAAGAGTTTGTGGGTCTATTAGGTATGCACCAGCTATATCAGTGGAAACAAGTAACTTACCATCGTTTGTTTTTAACAGTGTAAAGATGTAGTGTTTGTCTAGCTCAAAACCACCGTCGAATGTTTTAACGGTATAGCCATCAAACCTGTTTAATCCTTGTTGTGTTGCAATCCAAATGTATCCAATCTCATCTTCTTGTATTTTTTCAACATAATTTTGCGAGAGTCCTTCATCGGTAGAAAGACGCTGTAATTGTTGGGCGTAATTTTGCGATGAGAATGCATTAGGAATACACAACATGAAAAATAAAATAAAAAGGCAACGTTTACTAAATGGCACTGATGACCGATCTCCACAACAGGTAATGCATTATTCAGCTAAGTGTTAAATATAGCACAAGTTTTATTTTGTTATTACAAAAAATAAACATATTTTGTCAATGCAAATTTAATGCAATGAACTAATGTATATTACTATTTAAGAGTTTTAGGGAAGTTTTAAATGGTTTTTAACAAACATACAAGCTAAAGATAGTCTTTTACTGATAATAGACATTCAAGAGTGACTTTCCCCTATGATCAGTGATTTTCAAAATCTTTTAAAAAACACGCTAAACTTAGGGCAGGCGCCTTACGTGCACGATGTACTGACACTAATTACAGAGCAATACGTGGATGGATTAGGAGAAACCAATAAAAAATTAAATCGGTTTTACCGCGGGCTACGTACTTCAGTAAGGTTCATTTTAGTGCCTGTGAAGAGGCTGGTTTTTTAGACAAATTAACCAGTTTCAACAAAAAAACTATTGTTGTGGTAGGCACTGAGGCGCATGTATGTGTTTTGCAAACGTGTATCGATTTATTAAAAAGTGGATTTGAGGTAGTTTTAGTAACAGACGCAATAGATTAACTAAAGCATGGTGGAGCGGTAATTTCATGTGCGGAAATTATTATATTTCAATGGACAAAAACCGCAGCTACGCCTACGTTTAAGAAAATATTAGCTATAATTAAATAGGCTACTTGTATAAAATGTAAATAAAATGTTTACTTTTTTATAGCTTTAAATTATTTATTGACAATACCGATATTATTTGGCTTTTTTATTAAGTTAAATTTATTCGCAAAACTAAAAGTTAGGGTTTTTATGTCTAGTGTTAGTCGTTTATTAACAATTATTTTTATTATTTTGTTTGTTGAATCTATAGGCCTTGGCCTTTATTTTGATACGTTAACTCAGGCATTTGTAGTTGGTTTGCCGTTGTGTTTATTACCAATATGGCTACTAAAAACCCAAGAAAACAATCCTGTGACCCCTCACATAGTTGCTGCAGCAATTATGATGTTTTCTTTTTTGCACATACAGCAAGCGTTTGGCTTAATTGAAGTACATTTTGAGATTTTTATATTAATGCCAATATTAATTGTTTTTGTCCAGTGGCGCGTTTTTATAACAGCTATTTTGTTTGTAGCCGTCCATCATCTGTCTTTTTACTACCTACAAACGCAAAACACGGGTTTTTATGTTTTCGACCCTGATAGACTCGCATTTAGCACTGTAATTATTCATGCAGTATATGCAATAGTTGAGGTGCTTGTTGTTGGTTATATAGCCATTACCTTGGAGAGAGAGCGCCGGGCTGGAACATCACTTAGTTCAGCAACTGAGCAAATAATGGAAAACTCTGAGCATATAAAATTATCTCTTAGAGCCGATTACACGCAAAGTGAAGCTGTTGTAGGTTTTAACACCTTACTCGATTACTTGTCGGACGTTATTAAACAAGTTAAAACTCAATCGTATTCTCTTAAAACCAACTCGGGTGAATTAATTCATGTTCACGATAGGCTAGCAAATGGTGCACAGCAGCGCACTCAGCAAACAGATGATATAGCTAATTCAGGAGCTCAAGTTGCGCATGGTTTTAAATTAGTTGAGCAAGAAAGTGAGGTGTTGAAAACACAAGTAGATAGCATCACAGAATCTGCTAAAGGCGCTTTAGATGACGTATTACAGACCGACAGCAAAAGTAGAGAACTACTAAATTTGTTAAATCATACAGAAGAGCAAATTAATCAACTCGTTGCTGCTGGTGATGTTATCTCAAGCTTATTAAACGAGATATCTGGAATTGCCGAGCAAACAAATTTACTTGCGCTTAATGCAGCTATTGAAGCAGCTAGGGCTGGCGAGCACGGTAGAGGTTTTGCCGTTGTAGCGGATGAAGTACGATCATTGGCGAATCACAGTAAAGCGACTACAGATAAAATAGGCTTGACGCTTAAAGACCTTGTTACAAATAGTAAAACATCTACTCAATCAATGACTCAGTGCGTGAGCTTTGTTGTTGATTTAACTGAAATAAGTACTGCAATGAAAGAGAATATTTTAGCAATGAGTGAACAAATAAAAGCGGTGTCGAGTAGTACTAGCTCGGTTGCACAAGTTGTTTCGGAGCAAGCTGGCAATACAGAGCAGATTGCTAACAGCACAGACCAAATGCGCCAAAACCAGTACGAAGATTCCAACATTGTTAAGCAACTCACTGACAAAGTTCAGTTAATTGACGTAAGTATTGATGTGCTTGAGCAATCAATTGCTAAATTTAAGTAGCCCACGCTGTTTAAATCTTATAATTCTAGCTTGGCTAGGGTTTGTTATATCGGGCTTAGTTTACTTTCAAGCTGATCAGCTAAAACCGTTTGATAGTGACAAAGTCTTATTGCAAGATGGTTGGTTTTTGAGTTTTAAAAACCAACTAGGCTTGAATACGCAAACACACGAGGCGTCTTTGATTCTTGTTTTAGAACAAAACTGTGGTTGCACAAAGCAGGCTAAAGCACATATTACCGCTCTGAAACGCTTTGCAGAAGAAAAAGGCTTTAACATCATTCAGCATCCTTACTCAGCTAAGCTACAGCACGTTATTCCAGCAACACCAGCCGCGATAATTATGGATAAGCATGGCGAGTTTGTTTACGCAGGGCCATTATCAGAAGGACTAGCGTGCTCGCAGGGCAGTGGATTTGTAGAAACGGCAATTAATAACTTAGTTGCGGGGTTTAATTCGGATTTACTCGTCGCAGATACTAAAGGTTGCTATTGTAAAAATATCGTATAGCTTCATACCACTGCTGATTTAAAAACAAATTCCCAGGGTGTTAATTCGCACTCGATGTCCTTTTTCAATGACAAGTTAATAAACTTAGTGCTTATATATGGTTTGAATCAGTGTAGCAGGCAGATTTAAGCAACACTTTTAGCTGTTCATTGAGTACTTTTATGCTGGTGGTTATTTTAACGGCGTTATGGGAATAACAATAAAAGTCAAATAATGCTCGAATGACTATTGATAACTATTACCATTTAGATTAAGATGGTCGCATCAAAAGTAATTAGAGTGGTTTGTATTCATGTATATTTGTCTATGTCACGGTGTGACAGATAAAAAAATTGAGCAAACAATTGACGATGGTGCAACCACCATGCGTGAATTAACTAAAGAGCTTAACGTCGGCAGCCAATGTGGTAAGTGTTGTGGTTGTACTAAAAAGATCCTTAATCGTAAACTTATCGAAATTGCAGATATTACTGATCAAGTAGCTTAATTACATTTTAAAAAATTTATAAAAAAAAGCAGCTTTATTAAGCTGCTTTTTTTGTCACTAAATATTGTTTAAAGTTGAGATTGTAGGTAATTTTCGATCCCTACATTTTCAATAAGCTGCTGCTGTGTTTCTAACCAATCCATTTGCTCTTCTTGCTCGTTTAAAATATGGTCGAGCGCTTCTCGGCTAATGTAATCTTTTTTACTTTCAGCTAGTTTAACGGCAGCGCGAAGTTCGTCGATAGTGTCGAGTTCGAAGCTCATGTTAGCTGCAATCATTTCTTCGCTGTTCTCACCTATACGTAAACGACCTAGGTCTTGAAGGTTTGGTAAACCTTCTAAAAACAAAATACGTTCAATCAAGCGGTCAGCGTTTTTCATTTTCTGAATGGACACTTTATAATCGGCTTTATCAAGCTTACTAAAGCCAAAATCTTTAAACATGCGCGCGTGTAAAAAGTACTGATTGATGCCAACAAGCTCGTTAGCAAGTACGTTGTTTAACGCTTTAATTACTTCTAAATCGCCTTTCATAATTCAGCCCCTGCTAACCCATTTGGGATTGGTGATAATTTTCTGAGCCAATTTTTTCAATTAAGCCAAGTTGTTGTTCTAACCAATAAACGTGATCTTCTTCTGTGTCGAACAATAGCTTTTGAAGTATTGCACGAGACTGATAATCTTGCTGCTCTTCACAGATAGCAATCACATCTTTCACGCAGGCCACAACTTCTAGTTCGAGTGTTAAATCATTTTGCATCATGCTCTTAACATCGTTACCGATAAGTAAATCACGACGCTTAGTAAGGTTAGGTACACCTTCTAAAAATAAAATACGTTTGATCAACCAGTCTGCATGGTCTTTTTCTTCTTCCATTTCATGATTAAGACGCTCATAAAGTTTATTCAATCCCCAATCGTCGTACATGCGCGAGTGTATAAAATATTGATCGATTGCAGCTAACTCATTGGCAAGGAGTGCATTAAATGCGTCGATTACTTTTTGATTACCTTTCATGATATGTCACCATAACTTTTTGATTGTAGCCAGTGTAGTACAAAACTATTTAATTGCAAGGTTTTCTCTATAAAAATCATTGTGTTACTATTGGTTTTGATTCTTATTTAAGTTTACATTGCTGCTTGCTTTATATACAGCGTTTTTGATTTCAGTTTAAATAAAATTTTAATTATTATCAGGTTAATATAGTTAAGTATTTCTGACGGGATGTAAAATAGGTGTTATGAACTAACAACACCGTTAAAGCATGTATGGTAGGCTTTATAGACATAATTAGCTGTACTCACGAGCAAAAGATTTCAGCAATTAAATACAGCAATTAAGTTAAACCATTAATACAGGGCAAAATAACGCTTTAACTATTTAAATGTATTGATGCTTAATACTTAATTAATTCTATGAAAAATATACTTTAATCTAATAAAAGCAAAGCACACCAGAGGAAAAACACTATGAGTCAGTCGATTATAATTCGCGATGCTAAACCTAGCGATGCAAATACTATCCTACATTTTATTACTGAGCTTGCAATATACGAAAAAGAACCCGATGCTGTAAAAACAAATGAGCAAGCAATTTTAGACACATTATTTAGCGAAGGCGCCACTGCGCACAGTATTATATGTTTAGATGGCGATGAGCCAATTGGCTTTGCGGTTTATTTTTACAACTATTCGACTTGGTTAGGTAAAAATGGGTTATATCTTGAAGACTTATACGTTAGTCCAGATAGTCGTGGTAAAGGTGCAGGTAAAGCTATTATGAAGCATTTAGCCAATAAGGCGTTGAGCAATAATTGTGGCCGATTTGAGTGGGTTGTGTTGGATTGGAATAAGCCTGCTATAGATTTTTATGACAGTATAGGTGCAAAACCACAAACTGAATGGGTTATTTATCGTTTAACGGGCCAAGAGTTAATAAATTTCGCTAATAGTTGAGTACCGATTGTGGCTAGCAATGGTTAAAAATTTATTTAAACTTTGTGCTAGTCACTTATTAAAAGAGCTATTTATGATTTCATCTTACTGGCAAAAAGCACGTCAAAGTCGCGATCACCGATTTGATGGTCTTTTTTATGTTGCGGTAAAAAGTACGGGTATTTACTGCAGGCCTATTTGTCCAGCGCCTACTGCGCTTGAAAAAAATGTTATTTATTATGAGTTTGCTCATAATGCAGCGCAAGACGGTTTTAGGCCTTGCATTCGTTGTAGGCCTGACAGTGCACCTGGAAGTGCGGCTTGGCATGGGGTCAAAACAACCGCTTTGAGGGCAAAGCAGCTCATTGACCAATACGATGAACATGATTGCGAAAAGTTAGCTGAAAGGTTAGGAGTGAGTAGCCGATATTTAAGACGTTTGTTTAAACAACATTTTGGTTTGTCGCTTACGCAATATCGTATATTTAAGCAATGTGATTTTGCAAAAAAGCTGATACAAGAAACGCATTTATCGCTAACCGACATTGCATACGCGGCAGGTTTTAAAAGTACAAGGCGATTTAATGATGCTTTTTTCAAACAATTAAATATGACACCATCAGCACTGCGTCAAAATACCAAAGTTCAAAGTACGTCACTTACCTTAACCCTTCCTTTTAGGCCTCCTTATAATTGGCTTGCTTTACGCGCGTTTATAGAAAAACGTTTAATTAAACCTGTTGAATGGATTTCGGAAAATAGCTACGGGCGTACGTTTTCAAATACGCTTTATAAAGGATGTTTCACTGCCGAATTTATCGAAAGTAAACATCACTTTAAAGTAAAGGTAGAGATAGACGACACACAATATTTGCAAACAGTTATAAATAACATACGGCGGGTTCTAGACTTAGATGCTGATATTAATTTAACAGAAACTCATTTAAATAAAAACATAAACAATGCATTCACACTGTGTAACGGACTTAGGTTGCCAGGTATTTGGTCAGAGTTTGAGGCTGGTATTAGGGCTGTGCTAGGTCAACAAGTAAGCGTAGCCGCAGCACATAGCTTAGTCACTAAACTAGTTGATGAGCTCGGAGAAAAAGACGTAAACCATGTGTATTTTCCGAGTGCCGAACAGGTAGCACAAAGCAACTTTGATTTTTTTAAAATGCCACAAGCGCGCAAAAATGCGCTACATAATTTAGCCTTGTTTTGCACCAATAATCCCGGCAATAGCGACTTAGATTTATGGCTTGATTTAAAAGGAATAGGCCCATGGACGGTGAACTATGCAAAATTAAGAGGGCAAAGCCAACCCGATATATTACTTGAAGGTGATTTAGGAATTAAAAAAGCACAAGCTGCGGCGAATTTATTTAATAGTGAAAAGTGCACTCCATTTCGTTCCTATTTAACGTTCCAACTTTGGCAGCAACTATCATGATTATTCAAACATATATATCAAGTCCTATAGACAATATAATAATTCAAGCAACTGAAAAAGGGGTGAGTTACGTTGGCTTTTATCCGCTTGAAACCTACCCACATGTGCCTTTTACTAAAGTAACTAATGAGCCGATATTGAGCTGTGCGCTACAATTAAATGAGTATTTTAATAAAAAACGTAAAATTTTTGATGTTCCCTTAGATACTAAAGGGACTGAATTTCAAAAAAGTGTATGGAACGCACTTTTAGATGTCCCTTACGGTAAAACTAATACGTATGGTGATATTGCTCATGCATTGAATAATCCAAAGGCGGTTAGAGCTGTGGGGGCTGCTAACGGTAAAAATCCGATTAGTATTATCGTACCCTGCCATCGAGTTATTGGCGCAAATGCAGCGCTCACAGGATACGCTGGTGGACTCGAAAGAAAACGCTGGCTTCTAAAACACGAAGGGGTTTTGTGAATTAGTAGCCTTAAGCTTTTTATCATATACCATAAAGGTTACACTATAAAAAACACTCGAATTAAATCTAGCCATGCAAGCTAATACACTATTTTATATGTTTGTCTTTTTATGCATCGTACCGATTAATGGCGCAAACGCCGCTGCTAAAAAGTTGCTTTTTTGCTATGAAGACAAAGAAATTGCGCCGATGTTTTTAGGAGCAGGGCAAGAGATCCCAGCTCAAAGGCCCGGAGCTTCAGCAGACGTACTCCGGCTATTGGACGACGCGGTTGATGGCGTTGATATTGAGTTTGTAAGAAAACCTTGGCGAAGGTGCTTGAAGGATCTTGAATCAAATAAAGTAAATGCAGTTATTGCTAGCTTCCGAGAAGGCAGAGAGCGAATAGCCGTTTACCCAATGAATGAAAATGCAAAACCTAATGCCCAGTTTGCTATTAGTAAGTTTGGTAGTTGCTTGTTAGGTCGTGATAAATTTCGTTCGCAATGGCAATCACGTGATGAGTTTAATACCAAAACATTTACGATTGCTGTGCCAAGCGGTTATGGCTTGAGCGCTGTTTTAAAAAAAGAACCTCTTTTTGTTCATGAGACGGTGTCTAAAGAAAGTGCATTTGAACTACTTAACAAAGGGGTTGTGGACTCAAGCATAGATATTTGCCAAGTTGATAAAATTAAAGTGTCTAGTTATCCTTATAGTGACACAGATGTAAAAGCACTTTTTCCCCCATACGAATTTACGCTTGGTTATTTAGTTTTTTCACATCAATTTTATGAAAATCATCCGACGCTTAGTCATAAAATGTGGCAGTGGTTGAGTGAATTTGATACCGCTCCAATCTACATTGATTATTTAAATTCTGCCAAGCAACCTCAAAACTAATACTTTAAATCATAAGCTTATTTGGCATTTGAAATTGGTATTCAATGCATATTACGGTAGCATAAGCGCACTTTTTGTAACTTGGCACCATCATGGCTCAATTATACTTTTACTATTCTGCAATGAATGCGGGAAAATCTACTACCTTATTACAATCGGCTTTTAATTATAAAGAGCGAGGAATGGAGCCGGTAATCCTCACTGCTGCTATTGATAATAGAGCAGGTGTAGGTAAGGTTTCGTCTCGAATAGGTTTGCAAGCAGATGCACATGTATTTGATGCAAGTAAAGATGTATATGAATTAATTCAATCACTTAATAGTGAAAGAAAACGCCATTGTATATTAGTCGATGAATGTCAGTTTTTATCCAAAGAGCAGGTAATGCAGTTAACGGATGTAGTTGATGAGTTAGGCATTCCTGTGCTTTGCTACGGTTTACGAAACGACTTTAGAGGTGAGTTATTTGTCGGTTCGCAATATCTTTTAGCCTGGGCTGATAAATTAATTGAGCTTAAAACAGTGTGCCATTGTGGGCGCAAAGCCAATCACGTATTACGTACCGATGAAAATGGTGATGCGATTGCTGATGGTAATCAAGTTGAAATTGGCGGCAACGATCGTTATGTATCGGTGTGCCGCAAACATTATAAAGCGGCTCTAAACATGGGCCGATAACGCGTTAATAAACGTGTCTATATCTTTTCGTGTTATCCCTAAATGCGTTACTAGCCTAAGTTGTTTACTTGGGCTTATTAATATACCTTGCTGCTTTAGCTTCTCGGCTATATCTGCAATATTAAAATCCTCTACATAAGAGGCATACACCATATTGGTTGTATTACTCATATCTACGTTAAAGCCTTCTAGTGTATTTAAACTTTCAGCTAGGTAGCGCGCATTAGCATGATCGTCTTTTAAGCGGTTTACGTTATTTTCAAGTGCATATTGCCCTGCAGCAGCGAGCATTCCAGCTTGTCGCATGCCACCACCGAGTACTTTACGCCAGCGCCTAGCTTTGTTTATTAACGTTGACGACCCCAATAATAATGATCCAATCGGTGCACCTAGCCCTTTAGATAGGCAAATAGACACAGAATCAAAATGTTTGGTTATTTGTTTAATATCAACGTCTAACTCAGTCGATGCATTAAATGCGCGAGCGCCATCTAAATGCAGCGCTAAATTATGCTCATTAACAAAGTCCCGTGCTTGGGCTAGGTATTCTAGACTAAGTACTTTACCGCCAATGGTATTTTCTAGGCTTAATAATCGAGTTTTCGCAAAGTGACTATCGTCTGGTTTAATTGCAGCGGCTATTTTATTGAAGTTAATGGAACCGTTTTGGTCGTTTTCTATCGGTTGCGGCTGAATAGAGCCTAAAACAGCTGCACCACCGCCTTCAAATTTATAATTGTGGGCATTTTGACCGCAAATATATTCGTCCCCACGTTCACAATGTGCCATTAACGCAAGCAAATTAGCTTGCGTGCCAGAGCTGCAAAAAAGCGCGGCTTCAAAATTAAAACGGGTAATGGCGAAGTGTTCTAAGTTATTAACACTTTCATCGTCGCCATAAACATCATCACCGACTGGTGCACTGTACATGATATCGCGCATTTCTTTTGTTGGTTTAGTGACCGTATCTGAACGAAAATCTATCATAGTTTTTCCTTTTTCTTATTTAATCAAGTTCATTACAAATTTGTTCACGCGTCTCTTTATCAAAGTAGCTCCATGCAATAAATCGACTGACTTTTTGGCCTTGAGCCATATCAATAATTTTATATTCCGCAATTGGGTATGTTTTTAGTTTTGCTTCAAGTGCACTAAGTGAGTCTTTTTTTGAGACTAAAGATGTAAACCACAGTACTTGTTGTGCAAATTCTTCACTTTCTGCAATCATTGTTGTAATGAATTGTACTTCACCACCTTCGCACCAAAGCTCGTTGTTGTTACCACCAAAATTAAGCGTTTTACTGGGCGCTTTTCCTAAGTTTTTCCATTTTCGTTCACTTCCTTTTTTTGCCTCTTGTTCACTGGCATGAAATGGCGGGTTACAAAGCGTTAAGTGATATAAATCTTTTTGATTTATAACACCTTTGAATATATTAGCCGGTTTTTTTTGCAGCTTAACCGTTATTTTTAAGGCATTAAATTGTGTAATTTGCTTAGCTATTTTAACCGAGATAGGGTCTATATCTGAGGCAGTGAAGTGCCAGTTATATTCACTCGTCCCTGTTAATGGGTAAACTAAATTTGCACCAGTACCTATATCGAGTACTTTAACCTGCTTACCTTGAGGGATTGTTTGTTTATTATCTTCGCTTAATAGATCGGCCAAGTGATGGATATAGTCTACTCGCCCTGGTATTGGTGGGCATAAGTTGTGCTCGGGAATATCCCAAAATTCAATATTATAGTGCGCTTTGAGTAGCGCTTGGTTGAGTGTTTTTACTGCTTTATTATTTGCAAAGTCAATACTTTTAGTACCTGCAGGCGTGTTAACTATATAAGGGCTTAAAGCCGGCAGTGCAGCTGTTAGTAAGTTAAAATCGTAACCGTTTTTATGCTGATTGCGTGGGTGTAGTTTTGCACGTGGTGTATTTTTAGTCATGAATTTATTTTAGCAATCTATATCAATAGTTAATTGTAACAAATCCTCGTAATTAAAGTGCAGACAATTACTTTGGCATATTTAAAAATACTGGTACGATGAGTTAAGGGTAACAATAAGGATTACGCGTGGCCATTTCTCAACAATCAATAACTATAAATTTAGCAGATAAACAAACACTGCATTTACGCAAAATATTCGATGAACAACAAAATGGCCCCATTGTATTTTTTATGCATGGTGCAATCGAAAATGGCAAAATTTTTTATACACATAGTAATAAAGGTCTTGCTCCATTTTTAGCTGAGCACGGATATCGTTGCTATGTCGCTGATCTGCGTGGTCGCGGAGAAAGTAAGCCTGTTATATCTAAATCTGCTGCCTATGGGCAAACCGAAGCTATATTAGAAGATATTCCCGCGTTTATTAATAAAATTGAGCAGCTCGAAGGTTCTAAACCAGATTACTGGGTGGCCCATTCGTGGGGTGGCGTTTTAATGAATAGCGTATTTGCACGCTTTCCACATTATATTGATGATGTAAAAGCATGTGTTTACTTTGGTTCAAAACGCTCACTGTTTAATAATCATCCAAAAAAGTTACTTCAAGCTAATTTTATTTGGTATTTTATGGCGCCATTACTAGCTAAAAAGCACGGGTATTTACCTGCAAAGCGCTTAAAGTGGGGAAGTGACGACGAAACCCAAAAGTCTCATTATCAAAGCATGCAGTGGGCTAAAAAAAGGCCTTGGGTTGATTCAGATGATAATTTTGATTACGCAAAAGCATTGCGTTCACTTCATTTGCCACCTACGCTACATATTGCAGCGGTTAAAGATAAAGCATTAGCGCAGCCAGTTGATATTCAAAGGTTTATTGATGAATCTGGCCCTGGTATCCAACAAATGCGTATTTATGGTCGTCGCCATGGACACCGTATAGATTACGACCACATAAACATGTTAACTCATCCGATAGCTCGCAAAGAGCAATTTAACGATTTACTTGAATGGTTTAAGCGTCACCCTTGTTCATTAGTTTGAGCAGGGGGACTTGGTATCGCTCCCATTTACTAACAGCATTTGCATTTACAGGCTGGCGAACAGCTTGTTTGCTGAGAGTTGTGACGGCTCTTTTTTGTTTGTAAAACGATAAGCAATTTTGCTCATATTTATAGCCTAAAAAGTTAAAAACAGTATTTAATTGGTCTTCAGGATTATTTACTAAGTCTTCATAAGCTAAATTAAACACCGGTAGTTTTAACGTATTCCAATGTGTCATTAGTTTTTCATATAAGCCATGGTAGTGCTTAAATTCAGTTAAAGAACAAAAGTACGGTTCGTTTTCAGCAAAATAGTTACTAAATACAGAGAATGCAGTGGCGTTAATGTTACGTGTTAAATTTATAAACTTAGCGTTGGGAAATAACATATAAATCAGTCCGAGAGATTGATAGTTACTTGGTAGCTTATTAATAATAACAGGCCTTAACGGTTTGGCTACTTTTAGAGTATCAATATAAATATTGCGAGCTTGATTAATTAGGCTGGGCGTTAAATTGGTTAAGCACTGAGGATACGGAGTTTTGGTTTTTTGTTCTAAAAAGGCAACAACATTATTACTAATACTCGCGTTTTCACCTAGGCTCGAACATTGGCTGTGACTTGAAAGCATTTGTTCAAGCAGGGTTGACCCGCTTCTTGGCATGCCGATTATAAATACAGGCGTGATTGTGCCAGAAAAGTCTTTTTCAGGTGAAGCTAATATATCTTGAGTGTTGTATTTAATGATCTGATCATAAAAAGGGTCGAGCTCTTTGGTTTTAAATGTGCTTAATTTATATTGCAGCGTATTTGCTAGTTCAAAATAGTTAAAAGCTTGATCTGTATCACCTAGTTTATCGTAGCTCTTGCCTAATGCGTAATAACACACCATTTTAAGGCGTAGGTTGTTTGTTTGAGTTAATAAGTGATGCAAATTACTAATGTAATTGTGTTCTTTATTAAAACGACCTAGCTGTACTAATTCAAATAAAATATAGGCGGTAACAGGGTATAAGCCCATACTCAATGCGTGTGCAAATGTGGTGTGCGCTTTATCTAAATCACCATGTGTTAAATAATGCTGTGCTAAGTAATAATGTGGCTCAGGGTTATGGCTTGCTATGCTTTTTGCGTATTCTAATACGGTAAGTGCGTCGTGTGGTGAATTAACACCATTAAAAGCGTCTGACAACGCGTGCAGCGGTTCTAACATGTGGGGTAAACGTTCACAGGCTTTTTGTAGTAAATAAACTGCGGCATCAAACTTTTCTAGTCTTAGTGCTATCTTACCTAAACCAAATAAGGCTTCGCCATTTTCAGGCTCACTAGCAAGTAGCGTTTTGTAATGAAATTCTGCTTCTTTTAGCTTGTTTTGTTCGAGTAGTTTGTTGGCTTTATCTAATAGCATAGTAAAACATTTTATTTTTTATTCACTATAAAATAAAAAAGGCGAAATGTCTTAACATTTCGCCTTAGTGCTTTCATTCTAAAAATTAGAAAGTATACGTGGCCTTAGCGTAGTAGAAACCACCGTTAATACCGTAAGGAGATGTTTCGTAGTATTTACCACCCCAGTTATTATTTGGGATACCAGTCGCATCTTGGAAATCAAGTTTTTCAGCATCTTGGTCAAGTAAGTTTTGTGCACCTACAGAGAAGCTGATTGAGTCATTCACAAAGTACGTAATTTCTGCATCAAGCGTTACAGATGCGTCTGCTGTTTTAGCTGTTGCGTCGTAATCTACGTGAACGCCTTGATATTCGCCATAGTAGTTAAGACGAGTAAACGCAGAGATTGACTCCCACTGTTGTGCCCACGTAAGTGTTGCACGGTGGTTAGGTAAGTCTTCTTCTAGGCGTTTAACTTTAAACTCACCCGTAATATCACTGAACTTAGTTACTTCAGTTTCATTCCAGTTGTAAGCAAGGCTAAATGTAGAGCTGCCACCTAAAATATCTGCAGTGTAATTAGCTACAACATCAACACCTTGAGTTGTTGTATCAAAGTCATTAGTGAAGAAACTAACTTGTGCAAGACCTTCAACATTAGGTACGCCTGCAGCTGAAAGTGTATCCTTATCAGCTTGGCTAAGCGTAATTTTTTCAGATTGACTGATACGGTCTTCAACTTGAATGTTGTAGTAATCAACAGTTAGGAATAAATCGCCAATAGTATAAACTGCACCAAATGTATAGCTTTGCGACTCTTCAGGTTGTAGCTCCGTACCACCAAGTTGAACAGCAACAGGGTTTGTTGGTGGTAATAATGCAGAATCTCTTAGCACACCATCACTTAGGTTTGTTTGAACGTTACTTACGTTTGCTTGGCCAACAGTCGGTGCACGGAAACCTGTGCTAATTGAGCCACGAACATTTAGGTCCTCAGTTATATGATACTGAGCCATTAATTTGTAGTTTGTTGTGCTACCAAATGAGTCGTAGTCTTCGAAGCGAAGTGCTAAGCCCATTAAAAAGTCTTCTGTAAATGGTGCTTCAACGTCTACAAATGCTGCGTAGTTACGGCGTGTAAATTCACCTGCTTGAGATGGTTTGAAACCAGGAAAGCCGTTTGAGCCAATACCAAAGCCTTGCGCTGTTAATGGACCCGCTGTGTAAGATGCTTCGTCACCAGAAATAACGGTGAATGTTTCTTCATGCCACTCTAAACCACCGGCTACGTTCACATCGTATGCAAGGCCAAAGTCGAAGCCTTTAGATAGATCTAAGTTAAAGTTTTTCTCTAACTGCTCGTATTTGCCCGGGCTAAAATCACGAGGTGTGTCTGGGCCTAAAGATGCATTAACTGTATTGTAAATAAAGTAACGAGATTCATTTAGACCCACAGTACCGCTTAAATCATACAGTACGTCTTTCATGAAGCCGTCTGTAAATTCACCTTTAGTACCAATGGTTAAAGAGGTATCAGTGATGTTGCCACCAAAGTTTGGTGTAAAACCACCTGGGATCATTTCGTTAAATGCAAAACAATCTGGATTGTTAGCTACGCCGTTTACGTAAGCCGGGTCGTCTAATACATTACCATCTGTAATTGAAATGGTAGGACAGTTACCGCTCATGTCGTCAGTTAAGTCTGCAACAAGGAGTGTTGCGCCATCATCGTTTGAATATACACCTGAACGAGTATGCGGGTTACGATAGTAAAAGCCACCACGTACATCGCGCTCAGAGTAGTTACCAAACATGTAAAATTGTGAGTTGTTTGTTAAGTCTAGGCCTACATTACCAAAAAGTGAGATATCGTCATCAACTTCTGGTGCACCCCAAACTTGAGCAAGAGACGAAACATCTGGTACGCCTGCTGCTGCAAAACCTGCTGCATCTGGTCGTTGAACTGAACGACTCGTTGCATCTGCTGTTTTGTATTGGAAGCTTAAGTTTGCAAAACCACTGTCTGTAAACGGTAAACCTACGTTACCAGAAATTTGAGTTGTATCGCCGTCGCCTTCAAAATATTGACCTTTACGAACTTCAAATTTACCGCCTTCTGAAGCGTCTTTTAATTGGAAGTTCATTACACCTGCAATAGCATCAGAACCGTACTGAGCGGCTGCACCGTCACGAAGTACTTCTACTTGTTTAATTGCAATGCTAGGAATAACTGAAATATCGGCGCCTTGTGCACCATCGTTAATACCACCACCTAGAAATGCGATTACAGATGCACGGTGACGACGTTTGCCGTTTAAAAGTACTAACGTGCTGTCTGATGGTAAACCACGAAGGTTAGCAGGGCGAACTAGTGATGCTGCATCACTAATAGGGTTTTGATGAACGTTGAAAGAAGGAACTGAGCCTTTAAGAAGTTCTAGCATGTCAGTGTTACCTGACTTTTCTAGCTCTTCGCCACCTATGATATCAATAGGAACGGGTGAATCGCCAATTGAACGTGGAGCTGAACGCGTACCTACTACAGCAATTTTCTCTACATTTTTATTAACTTTAACTTCGCTTTGTTCATCTGCTGCTATTGCAGAGCCCGAGATGAATAATCCGGCGGTGGTTGTGGCTAATGCAAATTTAATCGCTTGGTTTAGCGCATTGTTTTTTAATTTCATTCTAAATTTCCCCAGTTAGAATAATTTTGTTTTAGTCGTACTTTAAAGCACGCTTTAATCATAATGGTGGAACGAACAGAGTGGTTTAACGCGATTGAAATATCGAATCAAAAGAGCGTAAATACTCATCTTCTGTTAACTCCTGAATACAGACTATACATAAAAAACAACAAGAGCAATTATTAATTAACTATTAAATAACAAAACTTTAATTAGGTAAAAAATCCAAAGGTGGTGCATTTTAGTGCTGCTTATAACCATTAGTGTGCAGGTTAAGTTGTAATTGGGAATATTAATGCAGGTGAGAAGGGTTTTTCGAGGTTAGCTTTTTAAATTTCATCCTGTTTTTTTGTTTTAGTTTGCAAATTTGTTAATTTCCATGTTGCTAATTTTTCTCTATATTCATCCCACACACATGAATAACAATTGCCACTGCCGCAACATTCATCAGATTTTGGTTTTTCAGGTTTTTGTGGAATTTGAGTTGTAAAATCAGTCATAGTTTATATTTTTTGGGCACTAGTTTGGTGCAAAGGATAAAGTATAGTCATAATCAAGTAAATTATTCTTTGTTAACCCAACAGCATGTGTGAAAATATAGAAATGCGATTATATAAAGTTATTCACCGTGCTCCTTGGCGTGTAGTAAAAATTAGTAAAAAGCGTCAGCAGCTTCGTTTTCGTCGAGCTATGGTGGCGCTTAAAATTGCACTTGCACAAGAAAAACAAGAAACTAAAGAAATGTTGGCCATATACAAGCGTTACACACAAGGGCAGACAAATAGTGCAGAGCTTAAACGAGCGAATGAGCAGTTTGTCGATATTTTAAAAGGCCTTGGATTGGGCGTATTTGCTGTGCTTCCATTTTCGCCCGTTACTATTCCACTTGTTGTTAAGTTAGGGCGGTTAGTGGGGGTGGATGTATTGCCCAGCTCGTTTAGCATTAATAAATCAATAAAAGAACTTGATAACGAAATAGAACAATCGCATCAAGAATCAGTTAAAAAAAATATACACAATAAATAACACTAAAAACTCGACAATTAGCGATACCTTTTAATAGTGCTTATTGGTATGCTCGTAAGAACAATTTTTACAATTTATGAGCTATTTAATGAGTGCATTACTTCGCAATACATCTTCTGGTATTCCTTTATCATTTATTCTTAAAAGCGAACTCTCTGATTGGCAAGCAAAGCAGCCTACATTTATTCAAAATTGGCTAAACAATACAGGCTTTGAAAAGCAAGGTTTAGCGTTAATTCCTGATAGCAATTCGGGGCAGTTGTCCCAAGTAATTTGTTTAATGCAAAGCCCAAACGACTTTTGGGCTGCTGGCAATTTGGCCAATACGCTACCTGTGGGTAGTTATCGAATTCAAGGTGACGATACGTTTATAGAGTTTGTGGCATTAGGATTTGTTCTTGGTGGCTACGAATTTAGTGAATACAAAGAAAAACCAACTGTTAAAGCCGAGTTGTGTATTGGTGATGAAAAGCTATACACGCGTATCAAACAGCAAGCGGAAGCTATTTTTTTAGCGCGTGATTTAGTAAACACGCCTGCCGTCGATATGATGCCGCAACATTTATCGCAAGTGATGGAAGATTTAGCTTCATCTCACGGTGGTGAGTTTTCACAATGGGTTGGTGATGAACTGTTAGAGCAAAACTATCCAACAATCCATATGGTAGGCCGTGCAAGTGAAAATAAACCGCGTTTACTTGATTTAAAGTGGGGAGCCGATGATGCACCACTTATAACGCTTGTTGGTAAAGGGGTGTGCTTTGACTCCGGCGGGCTCGATTTAAAGCCAAGCTCTGGTATGCGCAACATGAAAAAAGACATGGGCGGAGCAGCGCATGTAATTGCATTAGCCCAGTTAATCATGGCGGCTAAATTACCTGTTCGTTTACGTGTGTTAGTACCCGCAGTTGAAAATGCGGTGTCGCGAAATGCATTTCGCCCAGGTGATGTAATAAAAACGCGCAAAGGTATTATGGTTGAAATAGATAACACGGATGCTGAAGGACGTTTGGTTCTGTGTGATGCGCTAAGTGAAGCACAAAACGATAATCCAGAACTTATTATTGATTTTGCAACATTAACAGGGGCATGTCGTGTAGCGTTAGGTACTGAGCTACCTGGTTTCTTTTCTACAGAACGAGATGTAGCAAACGGTATAATAGATGCAGGACTCAGTGTGAATGACCCTGTTTGGCAGTTGCCTTTATTTGAGCAGTACCGCGGATTTTTGAAAAGTGATGTTGCAGATATGGCTAATAGTGCAAGTACACCATTTGGTGGCGCAATTACCGCCGCACTTTACTTAAAAGAATTTGTAGAGCCAACCACGCCTTGGGTGCATTTTGATGTGATGGCATGGAATTTACGTGCGCTGCCAGGTCGCCCTGCTGGCGGTGAAGCACTTGGCATTAGAGCCGTGTTTAACTATTTGCAAAACCGCTTTAATCATTAATTACCCGTAAAACATTAGCGTGCTATATGAAGCTTAAACTTCATATAGCTCTAGCGGTAAATCATCTGGGTCGGCAAAAAAAGTAAATTTTTTACCTGTAATTTCATCAATTCTAATCTCTTCAACTGCCACACTTTTACTTTCTAAATATTCTTTTGCTTTAGTTACATTGTCGACTTTAAACGCTAAATGGCGTAAGCCTTGTGCTTCCGGGTAACTAGGCCTTGAGGGCGCACCCTCAAACGAAAACAACTCAACTTGACTACCATCAGGCATTGCTAAGTCTAACTTATAAGAATTACGCTTTTCCCTATAATGCTCGTTAATAATGTTGAGTTTTAAAATTTCACTATAAAAATGTTTAGAGCGAGGATAATTACTGCAAATAATTGCAGCATGATGAATACCTAGAAGCTCCATAAATTTATTTTCCTTAAATAAAAAACGCACTAAAAAGTGCGTTTTAATTATACGTTTTTAAAGCAATCTTATTCAGCGTCTTTACATGCTTTTACAGCTGGCGCCACAAGCTCTAAACCTGTTTGGGTGCAAGGTGTTAATTGTGCGTCGCTAACGCTAATTGGAGTTACACGTTCGCCCCATTTTATGTAGCTTGCAGCCCATGTTAAACCCGCGCCAAAAGCCGCAGACATAATATTTGAATGAGGCTTTATTAACCCTTGTTCAACTGCTTCACATAGCGCAATAGCAATGGTTGCAGCTGATGTGTTGCCATAATCTGCAATGTTAACCATTACTTTTTCATCAGGCACTTTTAAACGGTGCTGAATTGCCTGAATTATGCGTAAATTAGCCTGATGCGGTACTAGTACGTTTATGTCGTCTAAGCTTAAATTAGCTTGCTCAAGAACGTCGTCACAGGCTTCACTCATACCTTTTACGGCACGTTTGAATATCTCTCTGCCTTCAAATAACAGATCAGACGGGCCAATGGGCTCATATTTGTTTAAATCACTACCAAAATTAGTGATATGAAGGATGTCACGGTCTTCACTATCACATCCTGTTTTAGTGCCAAGCAAACCTGCGGGTGTTTCTGCCGCTTCTAGTACAACGGCACCAGCGCCATCACCAAACAGCACTGCACTGTCGCGGCGCGCCCAGTTTACGTACCAAGTCATTCGCTCAGCAGCAATAACAACCGCTTTTTTTATCATACCAGCTTGAATTTGCGCAGTAGCAGCTTGTAATGCATATAAAAAGCCAGAGCACGCAGCATTTGTATCCATAGCGGCTGCGCCTGTTGCGCCGATATTTTTTTGTACTTGCGATGCGGTATTTGCAACAACTGTTGAAGGCGTACAGGTTGCAAGTATGACAAGATCAATGTCTTTTGCGTCAACACCTGCGCAAGCAAGCGCGTGTTTTGCAGCAATGGTTGCCAGCTCTGCTGTACTTACATGGCTTACACGGCGAGATTTGATGCCAGTACGCGTGGTGATCCACTCGTCGGTGGTATCAACTATTTCGCTAATTTCATCGTTGCTAATACTTGCTGGTGGTATGCATTTGCCCCAACCAGTGATATGTGCGTATGGCATAGTGTGTTCTCTTAAGGTGGTATAACTTCAATTTATTACCGGCAAGTTATACCAAAAATCAACTTATAAGACTAGTTTATAGCGTGCTTTGTATCGTAAATATTCGCTATTAAAGTTTTTTTAAGGTAAAGCTAGTATAAAAAAGGAGCATGTATGAAAACAGCACTCACAACATTATCTTCAATTGTATTGGTAATGTTCGCTAATAATGTAAGCGCAGCACACTCTAAAATTATTTACGCAGGTAGTTTACTTGCGGCACCTGAGCAGGCGCTAAAAAAAGAACAAACCTTGGTTGTTACCCATGACAAAATAGTGGCTATTAAAGATGGTTATATATCAAAGTCAGCACTTAATTTACCCGATGCTGACATAGTTAATTTAAAAAACCAGTTCGTTATGCCTGGTTTGATTGACATGCATGTGCATGTAACTTTTGAACGTGATGCTAAAGCAAACCCTCACCGTTGGGCTACAGAGTATGAGGCTGATTACGCGCTGCGCTCTATTAAGTATTTAGAGCGTACGCTTGATGCGGGCTTTACGTCGGTGCGTGATTTAGGCAGCGATTACCAAGTTATTTTTCCGCTAAAACGCGCTATTGAGCGACAAGATATTGCCGGTCCTCGTATTTTTGCAGCGGGTAATACAATATCGCCAAGCGGCGGTCATGCTGATATGCATGGCTATAGAAAAGATATAACCGATGTGTTTAAAACGACATTAGGCATTTGTAATGGCGCTGACGATTGCCGCCGTGCAGTGAGAGAAGTTATTAAAAGCGGTGCCGACGTAATTAAAATTACCGCAACGGGTGGTGTTTTAAGTAATACCGCAGCGGGAGTAAATCAGCAACTCACTGATGATGAGCTGGCTGCCATTGTAGATACAGCCCATCACTTAGGACGCAAGGTAACAGCGCATGCCCACGGAACAGAAGGTATAAAAGCAGCGCTTAGAGCTGGGGTTGATTCAATAGAGCACGGTTCTTATTTAGATAAAAAAACAGTCGATTTATTCAATAAAACGCAGGCCTATTTAATTCCTACTTTGCTTGCTGGTGCCACGGTAAGTGAAGAGGTACTTACTAATCCTAATATGCCAGCGGCAATTGCCAATAAAGTGCGAGAAGTAACGCCTAAAATGCAAGCATCGTTTAAATTAGCGCTCAAAAATAAGGTGAATATTGCCTTTGGTACCGATTCGGGTGTATCGCGCCATGGCCTTAATGCAAACGAATTTAGTTTAATGGTTGATAATGGAATGACTGAGGCGCATGCAATAAAGTCAGCCACAGTGTATGCTGCTAAATTGTTAGGACAAAGCCATCACTTAGGCGACTTGAGTGTTGGTAAACAAGCAGATATTATCAGCGTAAATGGCTCGCCACTTGAAGACATAAACGTACTTAAAAACGTGCAATTTGTCATGAAAGCGGGGCAAATTTACAAGCAATAGGGAAGCACATGAGCAGCAAAATTAAAGCGTCGTTGTTTAATCATTTAATTGAGGCTGAGCGTCAATTACTTGAGCCTGAAGTTCGCCAATCAGAACGTGCACTCGATGCTTTACTTGACGATGAGTTTATCGAAATTGCTGCTAATGGCACGTCGTTTAATAAATACCAAGTACTCACACGCCTACCCACTGAAGTGGTGCCGCAGTTTTATAATCAGCATTTTAAAGGCCGAATGCTGAGCGTTGATGTGGCACAAATAAGTTATCAAGCAGCGTATAGACGCTCGGTCCGTGCCGAATTTAATTATTCACTTCGCATGTCGTTATGGCGTAAAAATAGCGCACAGCAATGGCAAATGGTGTTTCATCAAGGCACACCATGCGCTGCTTTTACAATTTCAATGGACGATGAGTAACGTTTTACCTCAGTTCATTTTTATCTATTAAATTGGAAAATCATTGTTTTGTTAATGCAAACTGATCCCACTATCAGCCGTTTACTTATGCTTCGAAGCGGCGCTATTGCAGTACAATTAATTGCAGTATTAAGTGTTTATTTTTTACTTGATTACCAATTGGCATTACTGCCCTTACTTGGTGTTATTGCTTTAGAAGCTGTATTTCAATTAATCAGTCTATTTGCTTACCGAAAGGTTAGTCACGCTAAGCCCTCAGTTATGTTAATGCAACTCACTGCTGACGTTTTGTTTTTAACTATTTTGCTTTCTTTAAGTGGCGGCGCAACTAATGCCTTTGTGTCGTTGTTGTTGCTACCCATTATGATAGCAGCGGTAACGCTACGTGAAAAAGGCTTAGCTTATATTGCTTTGCTTGCCATTGCTGCATACAGCTTTTTGTTAATAAATATGCCCGATCACAGTATGCATCAAATGAACATGAGCGGTCACTTTGTTGGCATGTGGGTTAACTTTGTTTTAAGTACCAGTGTAATAGCGCTTGTGATAGGGGCTATGAGCCGCACGCTAAAAGAACGCGAACGCATTATTGCCAAAGCAAGAGAAAAACAACTACGAAATGAGCAGTTAGTCACGCTTGATGGCGCAGCAGCACAAATAACTCATCAGTTAGCAACACCGATAGCTAACTTACAATTGTTGTTTGAAGAATTATTAGAGGAGCAACCAAACAATACTATAGTTAAACAGATGCAAACCCCACTTGAACAATGTCGCGAACAGCTCAATAGTTTTAGAGCGCTATCGGAGCAAATACGGGTTAAAAATGCTAAAGATCAAATGACCCTAGCGCAATTACAAACAGCTATCACTGATGCCTTTTTATTACAATACCCTGATCAAAACATAAAGTGGGCTGCCTCTTCAATTACTGCCGTGCTTTTAAGTGATGCGATGTTATTACCGGCTATATTAAATTTGTTGCAAAATGCGGCTATTGCAAATCAAAAGAAAGGTAAAACAAAGCTTGAGTTAAGCTGGGAGCTTAACCAGCAAGATCAATGTATAGACTTATTAATCCGTGATTTTGGCGATGGTTTTACGTCCTCACAACTAGCTGAACTAGGCGGGCAAGTAATGCCTAGTGAGCAAGGCATGGGTTTGGCCGTGTTGTTATCTAACGTCACATTTGAGCGACTAAATGGCTCGCTAACCTTATTTAACCATAAAGAAGGCGGTGCCGTAGCAAAGGTACAATTAGCTATTATCAATAGTGAGCAAGCAGCACAATGAAGTTACTGATAATTGAAGACGATATAAATTTAGCCAGTACGCTTGCTAGGCGTTTAACTAAGCAAGGCTTTATGTGTGACGTTGCGCATAATCAAAGTGATGCGTTACTTCGTGCGCGCCAAATAGTACCCGACTCTATTTTATTAGACATGAAACTCGGGGACGACAATGGCTTAATGCTTATAAAGCCACTGCGCAACTTATTAGAAAATACACATATCGTCATACTTACTGGGTTTGCTAGCATTGCCACTGCGGTTGAAGCAATGCGCTTAGGGGCAAACGATTATTTAACTAAACCTATTGATATGGCAACATTATTAAAAGCACTTAATAACGAAACAAGTGAACTTCAAGCGAGTATTGATGATGCTGTTATGTCGCCTGAACGCCTAGAATGGGAGCATATTCAGCAAGTGCTACACAGTAATAATGGCAATATATCGGTCACAGCTAGGCAATTAAATATGCATAGACGCACATTGCAACGTAAGTTACAAAAAAAGCCGGTTCAGCACTAACCGCTTAAGGTAAATAAATGAGTGAAAATGCAGCCACACTAATGCGTAATCGAAAAATTATATTATTCGACTCACAATGTAAGTTATGTAGTGCGTGGTGTAATTTTATAATTAGTAACGATACCAATGCTATTTTTAAATTATGTAGCGTGCAATCCCCAAAAGGTGAAATGCTATTAACTCACTTTGGTTTTTCAACTACCCAATACGCCTCGATGGTGTACTTACAAAACGGCAAAGTGTTCACACAAAGCTATGCTTTTTTTGAAGTGGTTAAGCAGCTAGGTTACCCCTATAAACTAGCCACTGTATTTAGTGTTTTACCAAATAGCTTTAATAATTGGCTATACGATAAAATTGCTTTAAACCGCTATACCTTATTTGGAAAATATCAGTATTGCCGTATTCCCTCTAAATGTGATGAGCTTCACTATTTATAGAATCAATTAGATGCCCTCAAACAGGGGCTGTGCTAAAATCGCCGCGTTTTAAATTATCAGGGCTTTGAAATGGCAAGTACAGCGCACGCACTCCACATATTGGTTAAGCACAAAGAAATAGCAGAAGACATTATTAAGCAATTAGGTAAAGGTGCAAAATTTCAAACCTTAGCTAAAAAATATTCGTCGTGCCCATCGGGTAAAAAAGGCGGTGACTTAGGTGAGTTTAGACGCGGGCAAATGGTTCCGCAGTTTGACAAAATAGCCTTTAATGGCGCTATTTTAGAGCCACACCTAGTTAAAACTAAATTTGGCTGGCATGTTATTAAAGTGCTTTATCGTACTTAGTTCACTTTAATTAAAGATGCATCTTTGGGTATATAAATAAGGCTGCAATGTGCAGCCTTTTTTTGTTTTAGTTAGTTATTATTTTTCTAAATTGAAATCTATAGTCATTTCTAAGTCTTCATCAACTACTGCAATACCATTAACTACTTTAGGTGCGTAACGCCATTTAGAAAGAGAGCGAATTGCAGCTTTATCAAAAGTTTTAACAGGCTCAGCTTTGATCACCTTAATATTAATTGGCTTACCAGATGTATCTACATCAAAAGACATTGTCACGCTACCTTCTATCTTTTCACGGGCGTTTTTAATTGGATATTCCGGAGGGCTCGGCATTATAAGCGTAGAGTGAGGGCTATCAGCTAAAGGTGTTGTCGAACATGCAGTTAAAAGAAACAGTGAAGTTAGTGTTGTAATTATATATTTCATTATAAATCCCTTTATAGGTACTATTATTGATTTGTTAAATGTAGTTTCTATAATGACACCAAAAGAGAACGAAGGTAAATAACAAGTTTGTATTATTTTTGAACTCATAAATATATAAGAAAGGCTGCAATGTGCAGCCTTTCTTTATTTTAAAATTTATTTGTATATCAAGCGTCTTGCTTGGCTTCTTCTTCGCTAATTTGTTTTAGTGCTTGAATAAATGAGTCACTTGGTTGTCCGCCAGTGAGTGCGTATTTATCGTTTATGATAAACGTAGGGACTGAGGTAATACCCATTTGTTTAAAGTTATTTTGCTCTTGGCGTACAGCTTGAACGTATTTATCTGAGTGCAAAATATTTCGGGCTTCTTCTTTATCAAGGCCAACACTTTCGACAACATCAAGCAGAGCGTCTTCTTGGTTTAAGTATTTTAAATCGGTGAAGTGCGCTTCAAAAAAGGCGAGTTTTAACTCGGTTTGCTTACCTTCTTCACGTGCCCACATTAATAAACGATGCAAATCAAAGCTGTTGATCATGATACGTTTGCCATCAAAGTTAAACGTAAATCCAGCACGCTTTCCTGCTTCGAACATGTTTTTACGATTTTCATCGCCTTGCTCTTCAGTTAGGTTGTACTTTTGCATTAAATGTTCGTTTAAGTCTTGACCCTCAACTGGCATATCTGGATTTAGCTCAAAAGGATGCCATGTAATATCTGCACTCATTTCGTCTTTGAGTTGGCCAAGCGCTGTCTCTAGGTTTTTATAACCTACCACACACCATGGGCACATTACGTCTGACACGATATCAATTTTAAAGTTTTTCATATTCATCCTTTTGCGGATTGCTTTGGTATATCAGGGATATTGGGATGAAGTATGCATTATCAATCCTCAAACTAAAAAGAGCAGCTAATTGCTGCTCTTTATATAGGGTTTAAGCGTTAAGCCCAAACGGGTCGTCAATACTATAGCTTGGTTGTGTAAACCAATGTGGGCCGTTGTCGGTCATATAAAAATGATCCTCTAAACGCACCCCAAATTCATCGGGTATCACTAGCATTGGCTCGTTACTAAAACACATGCCCGATGCAAGTGGGGTTTTATTTCCACCTACCAAGTAGGGCCATTCGTGAATATCTAAGCCAATACCATGGCCAGTTCGATGCGGGCAACCCGGTGTTTGATACTGTGGCCCTAATCCTTGTGCTGCTAAATAGTTACGGGCGCCTGCGTCAACACTTTCGCAGGTAGCACCAATACTCGCGGCGTTAAATGCGGCGAGTTGCGCTGCTTTCTCATGATCCCAAAACATGCGCTGTCGCAGTGTTGGTTCACCAAATACATAGGTGCGGGTTATGTCTGATAGGTAATCGTGTACTTTACAGCCGGTATCTATTAATACCATATCGCCTTTTTTAAGTACTTGCGCATCTTTAACACCATGGGGGAATGACGTAGCAACACCAAACAATACAATGCAAAAATAGTTGCCCGGAGCGCCTACTTTTTGATGCGCCTTTTTAATAAAGGCTTCTACTTCAGTGGTGGTAATACCTTCGTAAAGCATACTCGCGGTTGCTTGATGGACTGCAAGGGTCATGTCCATAGCGCGTTGCATAAGCGCTAATTCGTTCACCGATTTATGCATGCGGCAATGTGCAGTAACGCTTTGTGCATTAATTATATTTAAGCTTTTTTGTGCTTTGTTAATTCCATCGAATATAAAAAATTGCGCACTTTCATCAATGCCAATGGTGGCGTCGTTACTAATATTGAGTTGTTTCAATACGCTAACAAATAGTGCATAAGGATTTTCGTGCTCTTGCCAGCCGTGTATTGGTCCTTCAACCACTTTAAAGCCATTAAGGGTACCAATTTCAAAGTACGGGGCTATGTATTGTACTTCACCAATCGCAGGTAGTATTGCGCCAACCATTCGCTCACTGGCGTACCACTTCATGCCTGTAAAGTAGGTTAGGTTAGTGCCTGCATTTAAGTATATGGCATCGATGTTGTTAGCCGCCATATAGGCTTGTGCTTTTGCTATACGTTCAAGGTGTTCGTCAGCCTGAATAGGTGTTAACGATTGGGTCATATTACTTAAGCTGGCCAATGCTTGCTCTGGGGTTTGCGTGCCAATACCGATTGTGCTCATGGGATTCTCCTTGGAATTTTCGCTATTGTGCGCAATGCATTTTTAAAATTCAATGTTCTGCGATCAGCAACATCGATTGAGGTTTTGAGCGCGTTGGGGTTAAGTTGGGTTGTGCGTTTGTCATGACAAAGGGGTGAAATACACCCCTAAAAGTTATTTTTTTGCGTAGGGAAGGCGCGTTAATTTATTGGCTGTGTGGTAGCTGTCAAGGCCTGTAACCGCGACAGTATCAATGGCTTGTAAATCTAGAAAGCCATCGCTTTGCAGAGCGGTTTCATCTAAATACACATCGACAATTTCACCAATCACTAGTTCAGTTCCGTTAATTTCAAGATGTTTACTTTCAACAAATTTTACTGAGTATTTTAAGCGACTCTCTTTGACAAAAGGGGCCGAAAACTCATTTAAGTACTCAGGTGTTAACCCTGTTTCTTCAAATTCGGATTCGTCTTTGTCGTAGCGTGCTGATGTTTGATGCGCTTGTTTATAAATAGACTTATTTACCTGATTGATAGTGTAAACACCTGTTTGTAATATATTTTCAAACGTATGGCGCGGTACACTGTGTGGGCGCATTATCATACCTACGAGGGGAGGGTGAGCACCCAAATGAATAACCGAACTGACAATCGATAAATTAGTGTTGCCTAGTAGGTCTTGTGTGCCTATTAGGTTTGCACTTTTAAACCCAGATAACGAGTTTATTAAATGTGTACGAGTACGTTTTTCAAGTGCGTCGATACGCGCTTTAGTAAAATGCATTTTAAATCCTTACCACGGTATAGTTAAGCCTTGCCAATCTAAGTAGGCCGGTTCGCCATTTAGTTCTAAATCAGGGTTATTATTTGTTAAATCAAAAAGTTGGTGTGCTACAAATTCAGGTGTAAACAATTTGCCTTCGGGTACATTTTTTTGAAAAGGCTTAGACAGCTCGGTATCGGTTGTACCAGGATGAAATAACACAAGCTTGGTGTTTTTTGCACGACGAGCAAGCTCTACTGCGGCAGTTTTAAATAACATGTTAAGGGCTGATTTAGATGCACGGTAAGTGTACCAGCCTCCCATTTTGTTATCGTTGATACTTCCCACACGTGCACTGAGAGCTGTTATTGTACAATGCGTTTTATGATTAATTAAAGGTAAAACGCTTTGCAAACAAAGCAATGGGGTGAGCGTATTAGCGTTTATTAACAAATTAAAATAATCAGCGTTGATATCTTCAAGCTTTTTTTCTGGCATGTGTTCGGAGTTATGTAATTTACCGTTAAACATAATGACTTGGTGTATGTCGGCTTGTTCATCTTTTAAATGCTGAGTCAATCCAGATAAGCTATCCGCAGAGTAGTCAGTATTATAATAACTAATGTTGTCACTATTTTGTGAAAATGTGTTGCTTGAGCTTACACATACAATGTTAAATTTAGTTGCTTGGTTTTGAAGGTGCTTTACGTAGGCTTTAGCTATCGCGCTACTAGCACCAAAAAGGATGATAGTTTTCATTTTTTACCTTTTGATTTTATGGCGCACTGCCCGTTATTGCATTGGGTGTTAGGCATTAAAAACTGGCTAATAGAGTGCCTATGCTTTGCAAAAAAAACATACCCCCAATCTGCAAAAATTCTAATAACGGGTAGACGAAGTAATTTCAACCACCTGTGTTTACCAACTGTTTTCCAAGACTGGTAAGTTACATCTAGCCCATAAATCATCTCACCAGTATCTAATTGCGCTTGCAAGTAAGTAAGTGCTTGAGTTTTATTCACATGAGCATAACGATGGTTAAAGTCGTTTGCATTTAAGTCTTCAAGCGTAATGAGATTGTGCTTGTCGGCTTGCTTTAGCTGCTGCATTTCGGTGCTGCAAAGGGGGCAGTTGCCGTCGTAAAAAATGATCATAACAATGCTTTGTGATTATTTTATCTATACTTTTTTACGACATGACATTGCAAATGGATCTATTAAATATGCGCTCTTAATGATATTAATAGTCTTCCATGAAACAAAGGAGACTGAGAAATGAGTGAACAATATGCCGCCCTGCGAGGTAATGTAGGTCTACTTGGACAATTATTAGGTCAAACTATAAAAGATGCCCAAGGCCAAGCAATTTTAGATAAAGTAGAAGAAATTCGCGCTTTATCAAAATCCTCTCGCAGTGGTAATGAAGGCGATCGCAAGGCGTTAATTGAAGTATTACATGCGCTTAGTGATGAAGAGCTTTTACCGGTTGCCCGTTCATTTAATCATTTTTTAAATTTAGCCAATGTGGCAGAGCAGTTTCATACTGTATCGCGTTTTAATGATGCTGGCCTTGGCCAGCAAAACCCTCTCACTCAAACATTAAAAACGTTAGCCGCGAAAGCACAAGAAGGTCAGCTAGATTCGAACCACCTTGCTGACACACTCTCAAAACTCCACATTAACTTAGTACTAACGGCACACCCCACAGAGGTTACACGTCGTACAATTATTAACAAGCACGTAGAGTTGAGCGATTGTTTAGCATCGCTTGAGCGAAAAGATAACTTGGAGCATGAGCGCGAAGCTATTTTAAATAGAATTGCTCAGCTAATAAGTCAAGCTTGGCATACAGACGACATTCGTCGTTCGCGCCCAACGCCTGTAGATGAGGCTAAATGGGGGTATGCAGTTATTGAAAATAGCCTTTGGCATGCTGTTCCGCGTTTTTTACGTGAGTTTTCGGAGCATGCAAAAGAGCAGTTAAGCCTAGAGCTACCCATTGACTACAGTCCAATTGAATTCACTTCTTGGATGGGGGGAGACCGAGACGGTAACCCATTTGTTACTGCACAGGTTACTTCGCAAGTTCTTGACCATGGTCGTTGGATGGCGCTTGATTTATATAGCCGAGATATTGATACGTTATGCGCCGAGTTATCTATGTCTGATGCTAGCGAAGAGCTTATTGAGTTAGCTGGCCAAGACTTTGAACCTTACCGCACAGTGCTCAAAAAACTTAAAGGCGAAGTGTCTGAAACAGTGGCACATTTAGGTGCAAAAATTAAACACAAACGCACTGATGCACAAGATCTTGTGACTGATATTAACCAGCTCAAGCACCCAATTGAGATGTGTTATCGTTCGTTATTAAAATGTAACATGAAAGTCGTTGCTGACGGCTTACTGCTTGATTTAATGCATCGTTTAAACAGCTTTGGCTTGCGTTTGGCAAAATTAGATGTGCGTCAAGACTCATCGCGCCACAGCGACGTTTTTTCTGAACTTACGCGTTATTTAGGGCTAGGGGATTACAACCAGTGGCAAGAGCAAGACAAGCAAGCATTTTTATTAGCGGAACTTAATTCGCGTCGTCCGCTTATTCCTAAGCATTGGCAACCAAGCCCTGATGTACAAGAAGTGCTCGACACCTTCGATGTAATTGCACAGCAAGATGAAAAAACATTTGGTTTGTATATTATTTCAATGGCACGTACTGCATCCGATATTTTAGCTGTACAGTTACTTCTTAAAGAAAGCGGCTGTAGTTTTGAATTGCCAGTTGCCCCATTATTTGAAACATTAGACGATTTGAATAATGGTAGCGACGTGATCACGACGCTACTCGATAATGTGTGGTACCGCGGCCATATTCAAAATACGCAAAATGTAATGATTGGTTATTCAGACTCGGCTAAAGATGCCGGTATGATGGCAGCAGGTTGGGCCCAATACGAAGCCATGGATAAACTCGTGCAGCTTGCAGACGAGCGTGGCATTGAGCTTGTGTTATTCCACGGCCGGGGAGGAACTGTTGGTCGAGGTGGTGCACCGGCTGCGCAAGCACTGCATTCGCAACCGCCAGGCTCACTTAAAGGTGGTTTACGGGTAACAGAGCAAGGTGAAATGATACGCTTTAAATTTGGTTTGCCAGATGTTGCTCTACAAAGCTTAAATATATATGCAGGGGCAGTACTGCAAAGTAACTTATTACCACCGCCAGAGCCTAAGCCACAATGGCGAGAAGTTATGAAGCTTATTAGTGAGCAGTCGTGTGAGCATTACCGCAATGTTGTTCGCCACGATGAAAACTTTGTTCCTTACTTTAGAATGGCAACGCCAGAATTAGAGCTCTCTAAACTTCCGCTTGGCTCTCGCCCTGCAAAACGCAACCCTAATGGGGGCGTTGAAAGTTTACGTGCTATTCCGTGGATTTTTGCATGGAGTCAAAACCGGTTAATGTTACCTGCTTGGTTGGGCGCGTTAACAGGCTTAAAAAAGGCGCTAGATCAATATGGTTTAGAAACACTAAACGAAATGAGCCTCAAATGGCCATTTTTTAGAGCTCGCTTAGAAATGCTTGAAATGGTATTTAGTAAAGCAGATAGCTGGTTAAGTGAGCATTATGATAATGCGCTGGTGGAAGATATGTACAAGCCATTAGGTGTAACGTTGCGAAAAGAGCTTGAAGAAGCCATTGAGCTTGTGCAGTCACTAAGCCCGCAAAAAAGCTTACTTGCTGCTCAGCCTTGGATAAAAGAGTCGATTAGTTTACGAAACCCATACACCGATCCGCTTAATGTATTGCAGGTTGAGTTGCTTCGCCGTGCTCGTTCTAACGAGGAGCATAACGAAGGGGACATCGATAATGCATTAATGATCACGATGACAGGTATTGCTGCAGGTATGCGTAATACTGGTTAATCATTAACGTTTATTATTTAGTAAGGGAACACGCTGTGTTCCCTTTTTTTATGTTTAATAACCGAGGGCTGTCTATCTTTCGAGGTTAAATTTGCAGCAGTGTGTTTGGTACTTAGGCAAGGCAGAGCCTATGTAGTGTGGTTATTCCCCATAAATAGATGATAACGCAGCATGAATACCAAACACGCGCTGCCAGAAGGTTCGTCCTAGGGACGATTAACTCTTTGTTGCCTACATGGATGTAGGTAAGGGGCGTGAGCAGGACGCGGAAGCTTTGCTCGGTTTTTAGTTAGCCCACTAGATTACAAACCTCGCGCCACGATCAAATCGTCCCTAGTTAGAACGAATTTTAATCCTGAAAGGTCAACAGGCACTAGCAATTTGGGTCTTAACCTTTTAAACTACTTAGCCATTGAATAATTAAAAAATGTTATGGCTTCATCAACTTTTACTGTGCAACAAGACACAGCACTTACAAATTCTCATATCACGCTAAACGTAGCGCAAACAGCGTCTTTACGTAGCCAATTAAAGTCGCAACGCGGCATATTAAACGCAAACAACATTGAACAGCTGTGCGAAGAGTTTAATGTTTCAGTCGATTCATTGTTACAAGGTTTAGTGCCTTTAGCGTCTGAGTTTTCGGTGGCTCCAGTATCACATTTTCATGTGGGTGCAATTGTCAAAGCTCTAGATGATCAGCAGCAAGTTAATTTTTATTTTGGCGCTAACGTAGAGTTTGATCACCAAGCGTTGAGTTTAGTTGTTCATGCAGAACAGTCTGCCATTAATAACGCTTGGTTAAATGGTGCTAAAAAAATTCTTAAAATTGCTATAAGCGATGCTCCGTGTGGCTACTGTCGCCAATTTATGAATGAATTAGCCGACGCGAAAGAATTTGATATTTTACTTCCAAGTCAACATTTTAAATTAGCAGAGCTATTACCTCACTCGTTTGGACCAACCGATTTAGGTAACGAATTTAGCTTGTTTAATCCAAAACCTCAGTGTGCGGTTTTTGATGATGAACAGATCGAAGAGATTTTTGCTGGCTTTGCGTTAAATGCGTATGTACCGTACAGTCAAAATTTTAGTGCGGTAAAAGTAAGTACATTTAATAATGGGGATTTTTACGGCAGTTATGCAGAAAACGCAGCCTATAGTCCAAGCTTATCGCCTCTACAAAGCGCGTTGAGTCAGTTCTTTTTAGCTGGCCTTAGTTTTGATAAAAAGACGGTGAAAGGCATCACACTGTTAGAAACGAAAGGGCACGAAAATCAAGCAGGTGTTTCGAAAGCGGTACTATCGGGATTTACTGATTTGCCAGAGCTAAAAGTAATTAGTGCAGCGCTTAAATAATGTCAAAAAAGCACAGCTAATAAGCTGTGCTTTTTCATATTAATTTTACTTGTAAAGTAAAATTAACCTAGTAGTACCTTGGCGGCTTCTAATACAACAGCCACTGATTTTCTTTCTATTTCACCGTGGTCAACGTTAGGAATTTCTTGACGAGTACGGTTAACTAATACTCCGGCAACACAGGCTGCTTGCAAGCCAAGGGCTGCACACATAGTGAATAATGTGGCCGACTCCATTTCGTAGTTCATTACGCCCAGCTTTTGCCATTCTTCACAACTACCTTGAAATGCTTTTGGCACATAACCAGAATGAGTATCGTAGCGCTCTTGGCCTGGGTAAAATGTATCGCTAGACGCTGTAATACCAATATGAAAGTCAATATTTAAATTTTTACATGCTTCAACCATGGCTTGTGTTGCATAAAAATCAGACACGGCAGGGTAGCTAAGTGGTGCAAAATGTTGGCTTGCACCGTCTAAACGCACAGACGCTTGGCTAATTAAGATTTCACCTTCATTAATGTGAGGTTGAATAGCACCCGTAGTACCAATGCGTAAAAATTGACGCACGCCCAATTGAGCAAGTTCCTCTACTGCAATCGATGTAGATGGGCCGCCAATACCTGTAGAGCATATAACCACAGAGTGGCCATTTAGTTGACCTAGATATACATGAAACTCACGTGTTTGAGCAAGGCAGGTTGGGTTGTCTAGGAATTTTGAAATGCGTGCAGCGCGATCTGGGTCACCGGGCACAATCGCAAGTTTTGCACCTTGTAGATCGTCAATACATAGTCCTAAGTGAAATACCTTTTCCATATCTAAGCCTTTTTAAAATAATTTTTATTAATCTAGCATAATTGCTAGAAACCTTTCTTAAGTACAGGACGTATGTCCGTATTAATATAATCGAGTGCTTGTTTAGGCCAGTAAAATAGGGCTTTAGCGTATTTTATTCATCAACTATGAATATTCAAGCACACCCATGGATTGCTGGTTTACTTGTGCGGTTGACTTGTGTGCGCAAGCATTATAAGTATCACTCAACCAAGTGGTTAGTCATAAATGATGATTGCCTGTATTAATTAAAACTTTTTATATATCAGTTTCTTATGCTTTTATTTTAAGTTGATTTTGAAAGGGGGTTAATGATACAGACAAAGATAATTTTTAATTATTTAAAGTTTAGGCCTGTTTAATCGTTTTGCATAAATAATCACTAAAATACGCACAGAACAATTCATAAGGATTTATTATGAGTCAAGAAATTCAAGCATTTAATAGTAAAGTAGAGCACTGCTTATGTGCTCCTGGCGATGGTGTTTTTACCGTTAATACTGCAAAAGAGCGAAAAGCGGTACTTCGAAATAAACTGTATGGTCAAACCGAAAATGTAGATACGCTATGGCGCGAATCGTTAAATGAGTTGCCTCACTCTCCCCATAAAGCGGTAATGCTTGGAATTAGTTCTGATTGTGGTGGCGGTATTTTACGTGGTGCCAATTGGGGGCCTTTGTTTGTTCGCTCAGCATTAATTGATCAGCATCCCGAATGTCATTCGTTCGACTTAGGCGATGTGCGTGTTATTCCTCATTTATTGCACGACAAGTACCTAAACGACGCAACTATCTCTAATTGCCAAAAAGCGCTATACGGAAACGAAAATAACGATTACTACGTCAGTCCGCTATCAATTACCGAAGATGTGTGCGACAGCTTTTATGCGACGTTTAAAGATAAAGGTATTTTTGGTATTGGTGGCGACCACTCTATTAGTTATCCATTAACCAAAGCCTATTTAAAAGCAAAACGCGAGCAAGGGAAGCGTACGGCTATTATTCACTTTGATGCGCACACCGATTTACTTGTGGAGCGCCTAGGCATAGATTTATGTTTTGGGTCTTGGTGTACACATATTTTAGAGTTTTTACCTGCACCACATCACTTAATTCAATTTGGCATACGCTCAAGTGGAAAACCAAAATCACACTGGGAAAACACATTTGGGGTTAAACAACATTGGGCGCATGAAATTATTGAACGCGGTGCAGCCGCTGTTGCTGCAGACACTATCGCACAATTAAAAGCTGATAATGTTGACGAAGTGTATGTTAGTTTTGATATTGACGCACTCGATGCTGAATTTGCTTCTGCAACCGGTACACCGGAAGTTAACGGTTTAACACCTAAGCATGCGCTAGACATTTTATCGGCCATTGCCGATGAGTTTCCTATTACGGGCGCTGATATGATGGAAATAGCACCATTTACCGACAGTTCTTTAGTAGGCCAAGCAAGTTCTGAAACAACATTAAAAGAAGGCGCAAAAATTTCAGCGTTTTTAATTAATGCGATGAATAAATAAGTGCTTCAAAACTAATACTATTGACTTAATCTTATTTTATTAAATACTCAAAACTAGCAGTCTATAAAGCCTCAACTATATTTATTGAATAATTGCACTAATTTAGTTGAGGTTTTTACCCAATGAAGGGATTTGTTTTTTTACTTTGCGTGTTGTGTACGACAGTAAAAGCACACGAAATTAATATAGTTACGGAAGTTTTCCCTGACTTTCAATATCTCGATGCAAACAACCAATTGGCAGGTCGCTCTGTAGAAAAGGTAAAAAACGCCCTTGATGCTGCTGGTATTAGTTACACTATGTCGGCTAACAATTGGAGTGTGTCTTATAACGCAGCCCTTCGAGATAAAAACACCTGCATTTTTTCAATTGTTCGTTTGCCACCAAGAGAAAATAAATTTGTGTGGATAGCAGAACTTGAAGAGTTTGAGTCAGCGATTTATGGACTAAAATCTCGTGGCATAAAGTTAAAGACCTTACATGATGCTAAACGCTATAAAATAGCAGTATTAAGAGATAACTTTAGTCATCATTATTTACTTGAGCGCGGTTTTAACGAAAGCCGGCATCTTTTACTGATTGATAACTTAGATAAAATAGATAAGTTAATTAGTGCACGCCGTGACATTCTTGATTTTGTTATCCTCAGTAAAAAACAATTTAACTACCGTCTTAAAACATCACCAAAATTAAACTTACTCGAGCCAGTGCTTGATTTAAATACGGCTCAATCTCCGTTATATTTTGCGTGTAACATAAATATGGATGAGTCGTTAATTGCACAATTACAGTTTGCATTTAGACAAACTTCCTCCCTTAATTAGTGGCTAAAATTCATTTAACTAACTGAATAATAAAATCTTTAAGATAAAATAAAAATATCAATTGCTGCGCTTAAAAAAGCGACTATAATCAGCTGCTTTTTATATAAAAAGCGCTAACTTTTTGGAGCGTTAAATGGGTGATTTAATCGGGATTAGTCTATTGATCTTGATCAGTGCGTTGTTTGCTATGTCGGAAATAGCAATTGCAGCATCACGAAAAATAAAACTTCGCGTAATGGCAGACGAAGGCAGTTTAAATGCAGCCGCAGTATTAAAACTGCAAGAAAATCCGGGCGCGTTCTTCGCCATGATACAAATAGCACTTAATGCTATCGCTATATTAGGCGGCATTGTAGGTGAACAAGCGTTATCGCCATACGTTGAAAAAATATTGGTTTTATTTTATCAGGGTGCGTATGTAGAGAAAATTAGCTTTTTATTCTCATTTTTTACTATTACCTCGTTATTTATTTTATTCGCTGATTTAATGCCTAAGCGATTAGCGATGATCATGCCAGAAGCTGTTGCTGTTAAGGTCGTTAATATAATGCGTTGGGTTACATTTGCGTTAACGCCTTTGGTGATGTTTTTTAATGGCGTAACTAACTTTGTGCTGCGACTATTTAAAGTCCCCGCAGAGCGTGAAGATAATGTAACCACAGAAGACATTGTGGCCATGATGGAAGCTGGCGCTGAGTATGGCAGTTTGCAAAAACAAGAATATGATTTAATAGGTAATGTGTTTGATTTAGAAGCGCGTTTTTTATCAAGCGTAATGACGCCGCGCGACCAAATTGTGTACTTTGATTTAAACGAAAGTAGCCACGACATTGCGACCAAAATTATTGATCATCCGCATAATCATTTTTTAGTTGTGTCGGGTAACTTAGATAAGTTACATGGCTCTGTTGAATCAAAAGATATTTTACGCCAAGTGCTCAAAGGTGAAGCTGCTAACATCAATGACGAATTAGTTGATACCGATGTGTTTTACTTACCAGAAACTTTAAGTTTATCAGAGGCGTTAAATGCATTTAAAAGTGCCGCTAAACCATTTGCTATTGTGGTAAACGAATATGCATTACTTGTTGGTATTGTTACTGTAAAAGATTTAATGAAAGGCTTTATGGGAGATTTAATAACCCACCAAGGGGATGAACTAATAATCGAGCGAGATAAAACTTCGTGGTTAGTTGACGGACTGACGCCAATTAGCGATTTAGCTAAAGTGCTCGATATAGAGGAGTTCCCAGAGCAAATACATTTTGAGACGGTGGCAGGCTTTTTAATTTACACAATGAAGCGTATACCAAAACGCGCTGAACACATTAGTTATGCGGGCTTTAAATTTGAAGTTGTTGATGTTGAAGGTATCCGTGTTGAGCAGTTGCTTGTATCTAGGTTAGCCTCAAATTTGTCATCCTAGCCACTTTATAAGCCGATTTAATAAGCGCTTAACTTCATCATTTTAATCAAAGCCAAGCTTGCCTTGGCTTTTTTGTTAATAAAAGTTTATTAGTTTGTTCATTACATAAACTATGTATGGCTATACTTAGACTGTTACGTAGCAGAATGGCTTTTATTTTTAATTATCTGAAATATAAAATTTAAATCTCTTCACTATCTACTTTTAGGCTTTACTATAAACAAGCAGGTTTTTGCGTAAGTCATCTTCGATTTTAAGATAACTCCTTGCAGTGAAGGCAATAGCTAGCTTGTAGGTGTAAATATATTTTACAAAGAACTTTATTAACATTACTTAGTGTTTAAGTATGAGACTGAATGGTTGAGTGTAATTTTGTGTAAAGATCTGCTTATTAAGATTTATTCTCACTAACATTTAATTTAGAATGATCGTTCACTCTAAATTAAAGGTATTTAACATGCAGCGTTCTCGCACCGCTTTATTTGTATTTTCAGTTCTCCTAGGCTCAGTTGCGTTGACTGGTTGTGACCAAGTGGCAGAGCAGTCGCAGGCGTCAGCTCCTAAAGCTATACCCGTCGGGGTTATTACGCTAAAAAAACAAACGTTAACTTTAAGGCAAGAGCTGCCTGGACGTATTAGTGCATTTCAAATTGCAGAAATCCGTCCGCAAGTAAGTGGTATTGTGCAATCACGTTTATTTACCGAAGGGTCTCAAGTAGAAAAAGGCCAAGCGCTGTATCAAATAAATCCTGCAACTTTTGAAGCTAACTTAGCAGCAAGTGAAGCTGCTGTTGCCCGTGCTCAAGCAAGCATTGCAAGCAGTAAAGCTAAAGCGTCTCGTTATAGTGAATTATTAAAAATCAAAGCGGTAAGCCAGCAAGACTACGACGAAGCTGATGCAGCCTATAAACAAGCAAAAGCAGAACTTCTTACTGCTCAAGCGCAGCTGCAAACATCAAAAATTAATTTAGAATACAGCCATGTATCTTCGCCTATAAGTGGGCAAATTAGTAAATCGAATGTCACCGTAGGTGCATTAGTGAGTGCAAATCAGGCCACATCTTTGGCAACAGTGACACAACTTGATCCTATCTATATTGATTTAACGCAGTCGAGTAACGAATTAACCAAGCTTAAAAAAGCGATTGTTTCGGGCGATTTAATTGTAGATTCAACCAGTCAAACCGATGTTGAACTCACTATGGAAGATGGCTCTGTTTATTCTCATAAAGGCACTTTACAGTTTTCTGAGGTGACAGTTGACCCAAGTACAGGGTCGGTTACATTACGCGCTAAATTTCCTAATCCTGAAAAGTTACTACTTCCGGGGATGTATGCTCGTGCCTCAATTGTTGAAGGCGTTAAAAGCGACGCTATTTTAGTTCCACAGCGTGGTGTTAGTCGAAATTCAAAAGGTGAACCAACAGCAATGGTTGTTAGCAAAAGTAACACAGTAGAGAGCCGTGTTTTGAAAACAGACCGCACCATTGGATCTAATTGGCTTGTAACCGATGGCTTAATGGAAGGCGATAAACTGATTGTAGAAGGGTTACAAAAAATTCGCCCAGGCGCACTGGTTAGTCCATCTGAAGTTCAAACCGCTAAAGCGCAATAACGGAGAATTTACATGTCACGATTTTTTATCGATAGACCTATATTTGCTTGGGTACTTGCCATAGTAGTGATGCTAGCAGGTATATTAGCTATTAAAAGTTTGCCTATTGCGCAGTATCCATCTATAGCGCCACCGGCAATAAGTATTACGGCAACCTACCCAGGTGCATCGGCTCGTACGCTTGAAGATACCGTTACCCAGGTTATAGAGCAAAAAATGAAAGGCTTAGATGGCTTGCTTTATATGTCGTCAACGTCAGAGTCTAGCGGCTCAGCAACGCTTACACTTTCATTCAGCGCTGAAACCGATCCTGATATTGCTCAGGTTCAGGTGCAAAACAAGTTAGCTACTGCAACGCCACTATTACCTGAAGCCGTGCAAAGGCAAGGTGTTGTGGTTGCAAAGTCAGCCCGTAACTTTTTGATGGTTTATGCGTTTATGTCTAAAGACGGCAGCATGACCAACATTGATATTGGCGACTATGTGTCATCAAACGTGCAAGATATTGTTTCGCGTGTTGAAGGTGTGGGTGAAGTACAGTTATTTGGCTCGCAGTATGCAATGCGTATTTGGTTAGATCCGGCTAAGCTTCAAAACTATAAATTGACGCCTGCAGATATTAGCGCGTCTATTAGTGCACAAAATGCGCAAGTGTCGGCTGGGCAACTAGGTGCTATGCCTGCAGTTGCAGGCCAGCAACTCAACGCAACTGTGACTGCGCAAAGCCGCTTACAAACACCTGAACAATTTAGAGATATTTTAGTTAAAACCAATGCTGATGGCTCTTTTGTAAAGTTGAGTGATGTTGCCCGTGTTGAGCTAGGTGGTGAAAGCTACCGAGTTGTCGCGCGTTATGATGGAAAACCAGCTTCTGGCTTAGGGATTAAATTGGCCAGTGGCGCCAACGCGCTTGATACTGCGCAGGGTGTAAAAGATGCCATTGCTGAATTAGAGCCATTTTTTCCTGAAGGACTAGAGGCGGTTGTGCCTTACGACACTACACCATTTGTGGCGCTTTCAATTGAAAAAGTAATTCATACGCTTATAGAAGCGGTTGTGTTGGTGTTTGTTGTTATGTATCTGTTTTTACAGAACTTTAGAGCAACGCTTATTCCAACAATTGCAGTGCCAGTGGTATTGCTGGGTACGTTTGGTATTTTATACACATTTGGTTACTCAATCAATACACTAACTATGTTTGCCATGGTGCTTGCCATCGGTTTACTAGTTGATGATGCCATTGTTGTTGTAGAAAACGTAGAGCGACTGATGACCGAAGAAAAACTCTCAGCGCTTGATGCAACCCGCAAATCTATGGATGAAATTAAAGGGGCGCTTGTTGGTATTGCAATGGTGCTTTCTGCTGTATTTATTCCGATGGCCTTTTTTAGCGGCTCGACGGGCATAATCTATCGTCAGTTCTCAATTACCCTTGTTTCTGCTATGGGTTTATCGGTACTTGTGGCGCTTATACTTACGCCGGCACTGTGTGCAACGCTTTTGAAGCCTAGCCATGTTCATAATGATAAGTCGTTATTTGGTAAATTTTTTACAGGGTTTAACCGCGGGTTTGATAAAACAAACTCGGGTGCGCAAAGCTTTGTGAGCCGCATGATCAAGCATGCTAAACGTTACCTTGTTATTTACTTTTTAATTGTAGGTGGAATGGCTTATGTTTTTTCAAATTTACCAACCGCATTCTTACCAGATGAAGACCAAGGCATATTATTTAACCAAGTTTCGTTACCTGCGGGTTCTACAACCGAGCAAACACTTGAAGTGGTTAAAAAAGTAGAAAACCACTACTTGAACGAACAATCTGAGGCAGTAAACGGTATTTTTACTGTTACCGGGTTTAGCTTTGCAGGTTCTGGGCAAAACTCAGCTATAGGGTTTGTTAATCTTAAGCATTGGGATGAACGACAACGTGATGATTTATCTGTGCAAGGTGTGGCAGGTAAAGCTATGGGGTATTTTTCCAGTATTAAAGAAGCGTTTGTGTTTGCTTTCCCACCGCCTGCAATTGTAGAGCTGGGTACAGCGAATGGTTTTAATATCTTTTTGCAAGACAGAGTAGGCTTGGGCCACGATGCGCTTTTAGCTGCGCGTAATCAGCTATTAGGTTTAGCAAGCCAAAGTCCGGTATTGGCTGGTGTGCGCCCTAATGGTCAAGAAGATATGCCTGAAATACAACTCGATACTGATTTAGCTAAAGCACAAGCATTGGGTGTCTCGCAAACCGATATTAATAATACCCTTGCTACTGCTTGGGGTAGTAGTTATGTCAATGACTTTATTGACCGTGGGCGAGTTAAAAAGGTGTATATGCAAGGTGATGCTAAATCTAGAATGGTGCCTGAAGATTTAAATAAATGGTATGTACGCAATAAAGATGGCGATATGGTTCCGTTTTCTGCCTTTGCAACTGCCTATTGGACTTACGGCTCGCCTCGTTTAGAGCGCTACAATGGTTTTTCTGCAATGGAAATACAAGGGACCGCTGCGCCTGGCTACAGTACAGGGCAAGCAATGGATGAAATGGAGCGTTTAGTAAAGCAGCTGCCAAATGGTATTTCGTCAGAGTGGACAGGTATTTCGTTCCAAGAACGTTCTAGTAGTGGCCAAGCACCTTTGTTATATGGTTTGTCGTTGTTATTTGTATTTTTATGCTTAGCGGCACTTTATGAGAGTTGGTCGGTACCGTTTGCCGTCATGATGATTGTTCCGTTAGGTATATTTGGTGCTGCTATGGCTGCATTAGGTAGCGGATTATCAAACGATATTTACTTGCAAGTGGGCTTATTAACTACGATAGGGTTAGCGTCTAAAAATGCCATATTAATTGTGGAGTTTGCCATACATAAAATAGATGAGGGGCTTGGTTTAGTTGAAGCGGCCGTGGCTGCAGTAAGACTGCGTTTACGCCCAATTTTAATGACTTCAATGGCCTTCATTTGCGGCGTTATTCCACTCGCTATTGCATCAAGTGCGGGTTCTGGTGCGCAAAATGCGTTAGGTATTTCTATCATTGGTGGAACACTTGCCTCTTCTATATTAGTTGTTGTTTTTGTGCCGTTATTTTTTGTATTAGTACGCCGGGTTTTTCCTGCAAAAGAAAAAGACACTAACGAGGAGGCTGCATAATGGCTATAAAAACGTTTTCGTTAAGTGCACTGACTCTAATTGTTTTAAGTGGGTGCCAGTTGGCGCCTGAACAGCAAGATTTAGTGTTGCCAGTGCCAAAATCGTATGCAGCTCAGACAGAACTGGCAACAGTTAATACGCTAAAGTGGCAGCAGTTTTTTAGCGATAAAAAACTTCAGGTGCTTATAAATCAGAGCCTTGAGCACAATAAAGACCTACAAATTGCGATGCTTAATGTGCAGCGGGTGCGTGGGTTGTATCAAATAGAAAACTCAACATTGTATCCGTCGTTAAGTGTAAATGGCTCGGGCACTCGCCAGCGTCTGCCTGCCAGTTTAACAAGTACTAATGAGGCCACTATAAGCTCGCAATACAGTGCTACTGTAGGAATTACATCTTACGAATTAGATATATGGGGTAAGGTTCGTAACCAAACTCAACAAGCACTGCAAAATTTATACTCTACTGAGCTTACCCAATACAGTACGCAAGTGTCGCTGGTAGCAGAGCTGGCTAATGCGTGGCTTAATTATGCAACCGATCAACAATTACTTGGGCTTGCTGAGGAAACGTTAAAATCACAACAAGCGTCGCTTGGGCTTACTCAAAAAAGTTTTGATTTAGGCGCAGCATCTAAAATTACGTTAGAGCAATTGAAAAGTACTGTTGCCAGCGCAAAGGTTGATATTGCAACTTATAAACGTTTATTAAAGCGCGATAAAAACGCACTTGATTTATTAGTAGGAAAACCAGTAAGTCCTGAGCTTCTGCCAAATAAGGTGCTGGACTCGTTATTGGCGTTGCCTAAAATACCGGTTGGTTTACCTTCTGATTTATTAACTCAACGCCCAGATATTAAAGCAGCAGAACATCAGTTATTGGCCGCTAATGCCAACATTGGTGTAGCGCGTGCTACTTTTTACCCCAGTATTAGTTTAACGGCTAATGCGGGTACTGCCTCTAACGATTTAAGTGATTTATTTGATGCAGGTTCGGGTACGTGGAGTTTTATTCCATCAGTTACTTTACCTATTTTTAATATGGGCAGGAATCAAGCTCAGTTAGATGTTGCTAAAGCTGACCAACAAATTGCGGTAGTGACTTACCAGCAAAAAATTCAGCAAGCATTTCGTGAAGTGTCTGATTCGTTAGCCGATAACGAAGGCTATCAAGCGCAATTAAGCGCACTTGATATGTTACTACAAAGCCGAGGGTCTACGTTTTCGCTATCAAAGGCGCGTTACGATAAAGGTGTTGATAGCTATTTACAAGTCCTTGATGCACAACGCAGCTGGTACGCTGCACAGCAACAGCAAATTTTGGGTCAACAGGCTTTGTTAGCTAGCCAAATTAGCTTGTATAAAGTGGTTGGTGGTGGCTGGGAAAAAAGCGCTCAAGCCAATTAAGTAAAGGTTTATAGCTGTAAACACTGTGTTGCAGCTAGTTAAAGTTAACTAGATTTTAAAAGGGCTAAATACTTATTTTTTAGTGGCAGGTTTGTTTAAAAATAAGTAAGTATTTGCCCTACTGTCGAGTTTAATAATTCGACAGGGGAGCTTTGTATGAAAACTAAAAGACAAACCGATCCAGCTATAGCCAAAGCGCGTCGTGATCAGGTTTTAACTGCGGCGGCTGAATGCTTTCGTCGTAAAGGCTTTCACGCTGCAGGAATGGCAGAAATATCCAGAACAGCAGGGATGAGTGCTGGCCATATTTACAATTACTTTGAAAGCAAAGAAGCCATTATAGAAAGTATTATTGAAAAAGATATGGAAGAAATGTTCTCTATTTTTGAACATTTTGAAGGACAACCAGAAGATACGCTCACAGTATTATTGAACGGTTTAAACATAGGCGTACAAAGGCACATGGATACTGGGGAGTGTGCGGTCGATTTAGAGATGTTAGCGGAGGCCGGGCGAAATAATAAAGTCGCTAAATTATTACGTGATGCAGATACGCAAGCACGTAATAGAATGCGCCAGCTTTTAATAAATGAACGCAGCGTGATAAAAGACATAGATGAGGCAGAACTAGAAAGCCGCATAAATGTTATTTTTTCAGTAATGGCGGGCTTACTTTTACGAAAAGTACTTTACCCCGAACTTACCGAAGAGACTGTTTTAATTGCGCTTCGCCCTGCAATGAGAACGTTATTAATGCCGTTTGAAGATTAAAATAGTGCTATTAAAATGTAGATACTATACACCCGCTATATTAGCGGGTTTATAGTATTAAAACCGTTTAAAGTAATACCAACCCACAATAATACTTAATCATTTTGTGGGGCTAAATGTCTCGCTATTTGCGTTAAAAATTATCATTTACGACTGCATGTATGCAGAGCAATGCAAGAGCAATTGCCGATAACACCTAAATAGCGAACTCTTTTCCTAGCTATCAAGACGTTTTTCCATCTTCAAAATAGATTACTTAATTAGGCGAATGGGTATAATTATGTTCAAAAGCGTTCTACAGACCAGTTTAGAGCCACTACTGCAATACCTATAGACCCTGCAGGCATTAACCATTTTACATACCAAGCGGTTTTTCTAAATGCAATTAATAAAGGCAACGCTACTAATAAAATACTTAGTTGGCCAATCTCTACCCCTAAATTAAATGCCAATATGCTCATTAATTGATAGTTACTCGACAAACCTAATTCACCAAGTACACTCGCAAATCCCATTCCGTGAAGTAACCCAAAAGCAAATGTCAGCCAGCCTAAACGCAAAACAACGGGCCAAACATTATTAATGGCTGCTAACAATACAGAAATTGCAATAATTAGTTCAACCCAGCGAGTATTGAGAGATATTAAATTAAGCGCTGTTGCTGTAAGCGTTATAGAATGAGCAAGCGTAAATGCTGTAACAATCCATGCAGTGTGTTTGATAATGTGTTTTTTAGAGCTAATGGGCTGCCAGGTGTTTTTATCACGGGTTAAAACACAAGTTAGTAATAGCGCAATTAAAAATAAAATATGATCAATGCCTATCCAAATGTGTAATACGCCTTGGTATACATATTCTGTAAAGGTGTCTAAATAGCTCGACTGCTTAGTATTAAAGGTTTGGTTAGGTTCATTTATACTAAAAACACGTGCTATGTTGTCTACATTAACAATAACTTTATGATTTGCGTCATCTTGAAAAAAAGCTGAATACTTAAGAGTAATAGGGTCATTTGTTAAACATGAAAATGACACGGGCAATACTAAGTAAGGCTGATTAAAGTGCTCATTTAGCTGGTAATTATTATTTACAGTAAGTGCACACGTTTGCGTGTTTTGTTCCGCGATAAGATTGTTTTTAATAAATGCGTTAATTGAGTCGCGTTTTGCTTTTATTTCAGCCCAAGTAATGTTGGCGTTTTGGTCTAAGTCGAGTGCTATAACGTGCTCTAAATCAGCCACGTTGATTTCCCAATTTCCGCTGTATTGAGCTGTATTGTTGCTATTAAGTGTAATGTAGCCAGTACTTAACTGGTGTGCAAAAGCTGCTGTTGAAAATAATAAGCTTAACAACATAATAGAAAATACGCGTATTAATTTACTCATATTATTTACATCCTTTTAGCGTGAATAATAAGTGCTTGGTCGATATTCATCTTGGCCTGTTGCCAGTTAATATTGGCCCAATACAAGGCTTTAGATTTGTTTGGCTGCACATGAATATAGTAGTTTGCTAAATCACTGGCATGAAAACTGTCGTGGCGCACTTCTCTTAGCTCTACTCGTTGCTTCATGGTGTTTTGCCATGTGTATTGCGTCGTGTTTAGTTGTTTTTCTGCAATGGCTAAGCGAAGTAAAAGCGCGTCTTCTAGATCGTGTGGTTCTTTTATTAAGTTACTTAATTTGTTGATTACTTGCTGTGGCTTATTTAAGCCCAATTGTATGTCTGCCCATAAAGCAATTAGGCTTACTGGAGAGTTTACTAAATTTATATTTTCAAGGTGCTTTAATGCGTTTGTGTAGTTTTGTAATCTAAAGCTCATTTCAGCTAGGACATGTTTTGTGTTGAGGTCAATAGGCTTATTATTCGCAAGCTTCACTAAAGACTGATAGCTACCTAATAAATTACCGTGCTGACTTTGCACGTCTAGTACACAAGTACTTGCAGTTAATGTGCTTACTCTAGTTATTAGTGCTAAGCAATGCTGTTTAGCAAGTTCAAATTGGCCTTGTGTCATGTACAAGTTTGCGAGTAATAGATGAGTATTGCTGTGATCAGGCATTATTTTTAAAACACTATTAGCAATGTTTATCGCATCATTAAACAAATGCTCTTTTTGCAAAACGCGTGCATATAAATAGCCTACTTGTGGCGTTGGCTCATTTAAATATATTTCTGCGAGCCTGTTTTTGAGTACTCCTTGCATATGCTCCGTTTGTCCAACGAATTGGCTTTTATTGACTAGGTTTTCTATTTCATTTATCGATAGTGAGGCAGTTAAATCCGATTTAGTGACTGCTATTACGTCGTTGTCATTAGGTGTATAAGCCGCTGCAAAAAGCTCAAATGAGCACACTAAGCTTAATGTAATCATCAGGTTTGCTAAAGGTGATTTCATATTTATATCCTTAAAATAGCCATCCATGGCCGGTCAGCTTATTTACTGATTACTAATTAAATTATTAATATCTGTGTCTTTATTTGTAAACTCTCTTCCATTTACAGAGAGTGGCTCTGCATTCGGTGCTTGGTTAAATGCATCGCTAGCAAACTGAGCAAAGTCAACTTGCAAGGCTTCAATAGTGATATTTACTATTGCACTTACTTGGCTATTTACGCCATCAGATACGCCAAATGTAAAGCTATCTGTGCCCGTAACCTCTTTATTTGGTGTGTAAGTAAAGTTGCCATCAGCGTCAATATTTACCATGCCTAGTGAAGGCTCACTGACCAATGAATAAGTAAGTGAATCACCTTCTATATCTATGGCTGTAAGTGAGTCGGTAATATTCACCTCCGTTTGCGTTGTTAACATGATGTCGCTAACTGAAGGCGCTGTATTAACCACAGGCAACGGCTTTTTATTGTCGTCATCATTGCTACACGCTCCCAGTATTAATGCGCTAAGCAGAATACCTATATGCGTTATTTTTAAGTGTTGCATTAGTTTACTCCTTATTTAGAGCCCGCAAGTGGGGTAGCTAAGTACGGAAAGGTTGAGTCCATCATTGTTGCATCAACAGGTGCGCCATCGGTAAATGGTACTGTACCAACGCTTGCATCTTCGGGAGTACACAAGCCAAGGTCAGTATCTTCGCCTGCAACAGGAATAGGATGACATAAACGACCCATTACTACGCGCAGAGCAATATCAACAACATCATCGCCAGGGCGTCGGCCGTTTGGAAAGCCAGCTAAATCGTTTCCTGCAACACCAAATGCAGACTGCTCACTTTGCGCTGTTGCCGCGATGTTTGTGTTTAAACGAAGCATTTCAGACGGCGTCACCGTGGCTTGTTGATTAACACCCGCAAAACCGGTTAAAAATGCGGTAATTAAATCGGTACGAGGGAAGTTTGTTGGTGCTAATGTTTCAAGGTTAGCGCCAAGTGTCGTATTAACAGCATCTTTAAATAATATGTTTAACAGTTCAGGAAGAGCAGGATGCGACACATAATCTAAAAACTGACCATCATCCTTAGGATGTGCTGTAGAGAACGTATCTTTATCTTTTATACCAATAACAAGCTCATTAACAAGTGGATTACCCAAACGCGATACTTGTGTAAGTGCACCACCATTAACTGCATTATTAGCAAATTTAGCATTCGGGTTTAGTATGCGAGCTTGCGGTAAACTTGCAGTGGTCCACGAACCAATAACGCCATTACCTTCGCCTACAATACAGCTTTTTGGTACTTCAATAGCAATTGATGTCACGTTTTTATCTGCAAGATCGTCATTGTCAGCCGATTGGGTGATGCCCCCAGGGAAGCCACCTGCATCACCAGCACCCGGAGCGCTGTCGCCCTCTACCGGTACGTAGTTTACTAAATCGAATGTTTTACCAAGGTTAACGACAAACGCATCTTTTCTTTGGCCAACAAATACTTGTGCCATGCTTTCACAACCCGGGATTGACACATTATATACAAATTGATCTGCGTAAGTTTGATAGTCAGCTTTAGAGGTAAATGTTTTATTACCAATATAATCAAGTGGCTTACTGAATGTAGATGTGCCCGTAGTGGTATTATTTAATAAGGTTGCAACGCCTGTACGCTGCGGCCCATTAATCATACTCAGAGTATATGATTCACTGAAGTTAGTTGCGCTATTATCACCGGCTGATACACCGCCCACATTTTTAAGTGGCACAGAAACAGTACGCTGGTTACCTTCTGGGCCTACAGCTAATTGCACACCTTGATTATCGTTTGGTAGCATGCTTTGAAAATCAAATGCAAAAGTAATGTCTTCAATTGCATCGCCATCGTTATCTATGTGTATGCTGTAAGTTGCATCTGGGTCCATTGCAAAATAATTAGGGCCGCCGTAGGCATCCTGTAATGGAATATAGTTTGCAATTAGTGTGACGTACTCTTCTTTTCCTTGTTCATAGCTATTAAATACATAAAAATCGGTAGAATCTAAGGTCGGAAAGCGACTAATATTTGGCGCTTCTCGGTGACTTGATGCGTTACTTGGTGCGCTAATAAAAGTGCTGCATATTACTACTGCGAGTATTGATGGTGTTAAAGCTTTCATGACTTTTTCCTTTAGTTTTAAATAGAAGTCATAGCTAATAACGGGGGGGAATTTAGATTGGATGCAAAAAAGTTAAATTTTATTTAAATAAAAAATGGCTGCTTATGTAAGCAGCCATACAAGGGATTAAAGAAGCACGAGTTCGGTTGTATAAAGTACCTCGGTAGGTAAGCCGTTTGGCGAACCACCTAAAGGCTCTAAACTGACTGCTAATAGTGAAATATCGTCAGCGTTAAAGCGTTTATCTTTTAGCAAAAATTTACCGCCTTGTTTAGGTAATATACCCAACGAAACAGGTAAATCTTGCCCTTTTAAGATCATCCATAGTTGATAATCTTTATCTCTTTGGGCAACTAATTGACTACTGGCTTTAATAGTTAATGCATCTTCGTTTACTTCAATAAACCATAAAGACTGTTTATCTTGGTTTTGCACGAGTGCAATTTGCTGATATTGCGACACTTCTTTGGCCGGTTGAATGACTAAAAATGCCAACACAATACACGCGGCGGTGGCTATAAACGACCATGTCTGCCAAATCGACGGCTTAGTTTGCACCACTGTTTGACTAGGCAGTGTTTTTGACTCAATGCCTTGCAAAATGTTTTCCCAAACAGAATCGCTAGGCGCTTGAGGTGTAATTGCACTTGCTAGATTATTAAGGTTTTGCTCCCACATAAAAATTGCCTCACGTGCTTTGCTTGAGCTAAGTAATAAACGCTGAAAACGCTTTCGTGCCAGCCCTTTAAGTGTGCCAAGCACATATTGTCCTGCTAGCGCGTCTAACAGCTCGGGTTTTGTATAATTCATAATGTTAAACACCTCTGAAGTTGTGTAAGCCCGCGTCTGATCCAGCTTTTAACTGTGCCCAATGGCGACTCTATATGGTCTACTAGCTCGCTGTGACTAAGCCCTTTATAGTAAGCTAAATGAATAGCCTGCTTTTGTTGAGGTTCAAGCTGCTCTATACAGTTTACTAATTTAGTATTTTCGTCGTAGTTAACATCGACGCTCTGAATATCGAAGTCATCATCTCCCATCGTTTGCTCTTTTCTTACTTTGTTGTAACGCAGCGCATCCAGACTTCTATAACGTACTATACTTATCATCCAGCTTATGACGGTGCCTTTAGAAGCATTGTATTCTGAGGCGTTATGCCATATTTTAATGAAGGCGTCTTGCAGCACTTCTTCGGCGTGTGCTCTGTTAGAAAGCATATTTAAGCTAATGGCAAAAAGCTTTCCGCTTGTTTGTTGATACAAGGTTGAAAATGCATGCTTATCGCCTTGCGACGTATCGTATAACAAAGACAGTAAATTATCGTTTTCCATAAATATCCTATTTATTTTTATTCTCTTTTTAAAAACGTATGAGGTTAGAACTTGGATGCAAAAAAGTTAAGTAGCTTGCAACAGTATACTTTTTACTCTTTTTTGCAATGGCTATCTGTGGTTTATTATTAGGTATGATTCTGTGAGTTTAAAAACTATATCAGAGGAAAGCATCTGTGATGGTTGAGCCGATTTTTGTTTATAGCAGAGTCGCCCCCCTAAGTTACACTTAAATTAAATTAGCTTGGTGAGTTAGATTTACTAATATGGAGCTAAGACTGAGTTAGATACTACTGTGATACGTGTGAAAAATTAACACACTCATTGTGTAAAAAGAGCAAAGTCCATATAAACCAAAAATCATGATGTTTAAATAGCTATTAAATATCAATAACATAAGTAAAAAGTGGTGGCGTACGCTTTACTGTTTTGTGGCTTGTAAATTGCAAACACAATTATAAAAGCTGTTTGTTAATTAATGAATAGCGATAAATATAAATGGAGATTTTATGTGGGCTGCAATTAGTTATTTGATATTAGCGTGTGTACTTATTTTTATAGGGTGGGAAATACATTCAATTTATTTTTCGTTATTTTTTTACTGGACCGCGCTATCACTGTCATTGGTCAGTGGGGCATACATTTTTAATATAGGTAAAATTTTCAGAAAGCGAGAAAACGGCGTTATTCCATTTTATATACGCTGGGCGTTTATTCCTTTTTTATTGGGGGCGCAAGTGTATAACGCGTGGTCGCGTAAGCATGATAAAGTTCCACCAATTCAGCAAATTAACGATAACCTTTTTTTAGCATGCCGCTTATTTCCCTCGGATATAGACACGTTAAAAAGCAATAATATTACCGCTATATTAGATGTTACTTGTGAGTTTGACGGTTTAGAGTGGAGCTCGACACAAGAGCGTATTAACTACTTAAATATTCCAGTACTTGATCATAGCGTGCCAACACACTCTCAGCTTAACCAGGCAATAAATTGGATTCATCATCAAATCCAAAAAAACAATAAAGTGGTTGTGCATTGCGCGTTGGGCCGTGGACGTTCAGTGTTTGTAATGGCTGCTTACTTACTTAGTCAAAATAAACATGCCGATGTGCATGATGTGCTTGCCCAAATTAAAGAAACACGTGAAACCGCTAATCTAAATAAACGCCAACTGCGCCACCTAGCAAAGCGACATAAAAGTGGCGAACTAGTAATTAAAAATCGTGCATTTTTAATTGCAAATCCCGTATCGGGTACAAAAATATGGCAAGAAAAAGAACAATTTATAATTGCCCGTTTGTCTACTTATTACGATTTAACCGTAATGACCACAAGTCCTGACATTAACGGGATAGAGCTTGCCAAACAAGCGATTACAGAAAAGCCTGATATTGTTATTGCTTGTGGTGGCGATGGAACAGTAGCCGAAGTTGCGAGCGTATTAGTTAATACACCCTGTAAATTAGGTATTATTCCACTGGGGACCGCAAATGCGCTTGCTCACGTTTTAATGGGAATAAGTTCAAAATTTATACCTGTAGAGCAAGCGTGTGATTTAATTATTGATGGTCAATCTACTTTAATTGACACCGCTTATTGTAACGACGAGCTAATGCTACTTTTAGCCGGGATAGGTTTTGAACATGCAATGATTGAAAAAGCTGACCGCGAGTTTAAAAATAAATTTGGGCAACTCGCTTATTTAACAGGATTTTTTCAGGCGTTTTCGGAACAAAAATCGCAACAGCTCAACGTAAAATTGGACGATAACAAACCAATGATGATCACAACAAGCAGTTTTGTTGTTGCTAATGCAGCACCGTTTACAACGCTACTTGCTCAAGGGGGAGGGCAGCCTAATCACAGTGATGGGCTACTTGATATAAATTGGCTTATACCCAATAAAGAAAATTCCACTACGGTACTGAGTATTGCCGAGCTTATGTTTAGCAGTATAACGCAAAGTCATTTAGCCATTAACTCTCAACACACAAATGCTAAAAAAGTCGAAATATCTTCAGATAATGGGATTAAGTATGTCATTGATGGCGAAGTGAAAACGGCTGATAGGCTTGTGGTTGAAATACAGCCAGCATCGCTTAATGTGATCAGTAAGGAAATTTAGTAAAACTAAAATATAAAGGCGCATTAAAGTGCGCCTTTATTTATATTTTTACTTTTTTATTGATGGCCAAACAAAGTCAGTTGTATCTGGCGCCTTGTTTGTTGTTTTACGAGGTGCGCTTTTTGGTTTGCGAAGTGGTTTGTTATTTATTGTATGAATATATAACGCTTCAACTTTGTCTCTGGCCCAAGGGGTTTTGCGTAAAAATTTTAAGCTAGATTTTATGCTTGGTGCATCCGTAAAACACTTAATTTTTACTTGTTCGCCCAGCGTTTTCCAGCCAAGCCTCTGCTCTAACTCGACCAATATTTGTTCTAGTGTGATCCCATGTAGTGGGTTTTTAGGTTGATTATCCATAGCCATACTGCTTATTTAAACTATGCTTATTGTAGCTTAAATACAATAAGCAGGCTATTTCACTGTAATCTTTTTAGGTCGATTTGGGTAAATAACTTCCCCTTGCTCATTAAGCTTAAGCCACATTAATGCGCCATTGGTCTGATTGGGGTTTTTAGCACTGCATAGTAAAGTAAATGTCTTAACGCTAATTAATGCGCCTTCACTATAGCGTTTGTCATCGTACCAACACATTGTTTGGTGCTGAGTCAGCTGACTGGCGTTCACAAAAGTGCGGCTGTTATGCGGCTCGGCATTACAAAATAACGAGAGCGATAAGCTTAAAAAACAGACGGATAGAATAATTAACGTGCGCATAATATTCTCCTACAACAGACTCTAAAAATAGTACGTAATACCATAAAACATGCTAGTGTAATATTACACACTAAGAAATGCACAAAACAATAAGAAGGTGAACACACATGAAATTTAACCAAATGATGATAGATGAATTCACATTACTTGCAAAGTTTCCACTCGATAGCAAAATGCAGGGGATTAAATTGCACTCTGACGCAGAAGCAAGCTTGATAGAAGCAGCACAACGATTATTTGATAAAGGCGTTATAGACAGCCCTGATGGCGGTTACTTGACGGATTTGGGGTTAGATTTAATTGAGCACGTTACGGTTATTCATAGCGTGCTCAAAAGTTAAGCTTAGCGGTACTCAGTTCGCATCGGGTTGATTTTGCGGTGCGGCATCATTAAACGCAGCTAATTTATTACATCGCTCATAAATGGCTGCGATTTTAGGGTAGTGACTCATATCCACATTAAAACGAATAGCATTAAATACCTGCGGTACTAAGCAAACATCAGCAAGGCTTGGCTCGTTCCCAATACAGTAATCATCGTCTGTGAGCATTGTTTCTATTTTATCAAAACCTACTTCAACCCAATGCCTGTACCAGGTGTTTTTAGCATCCTCGTCTACGTTTAATTCATTAGATAAATACTTGAGTACACGCAAATTATTAACAGGGTGTATATCACACGCTATTGCAAAGCTTAAATTTCTAATTTGTGCTTTTCGCCAAGCTGAGCCGCTTATTAATGGTGACTGTGGGTATGTTTCATCAAGCCATTCTAAAATAGCTAATGATTGACCAAGCACGCCTTCGTCGGTTTCAAGTGCTGGTAAAAGCCCTTGTGGGTTTAATGTCAAGTAGTTCTCATCAAGCTGTTCTGATTTTAATAAGTTAACAATTGCCAGCTCGTGATCAATTTTTTTTAGGTTTAACGCAATGCGTACGCGGTATGCAGCAGATGAGCGAAAATAACTGTATAGCTTCATAATTAATCCTTGTTGGCTGAATAGTGTTTTTTAATTGTTCGCCAACAATCAGTGTAATTTGGTTGGCGCTCTTTACCTTCTAATGCGTATTTAGTCGGTGAAATGACATAACGTGATTCAAACATAAACGCTAAGGTATTTTCGTATTTTTGTGGAACCAGTTCCGCATTAGATGCTTTTTCAAATACATCCGCTTCAGGTCCATGCGGAGACATACAATTATGTAAACTTGCGCCACCTGGCACAAAGCCATGCTCTTTTGCATCATATACACCTTCAATTAACCCCATAAATTCACTCATGATATTACGATGATAGTAGGGCGGACGAAACGTGTTTTCAGCAACCATCCAACGCGGCGGAAAAATAACAAAATCAACATTAGCCATCCCTTCAGTGGCTGATGGCGAGGTTAAAACGGTGAATATAGACGGATCAGGATGGTCAAAGCTTACTGTATTCATTACATTAAATCGGGATAAATCGTATTTATAAGGCGCGCTACTACCTGTCCATGCAACAACATCGAACGGTGAGTGCTTAATCTCACAGCTGAATAAGTTGCCATTAAACTTTGATATCAGTTCAAAATCACCTTCTTTATCTTCAAAAGCTGCAACAGGGTATTGAAAGTCACGGTCGTTGGCATAGCCGTTTGCACCAACCGGGCCTCGCTCTGCAAGTTCCAAAGCATGACCATAGTTTTCGCATATATAACCACGGGCCGTTGATTGTATTAAATCAACAGAAAACTTCATTCCTCGCGGTATGACTGCAATTTCACCTGGTTTAACACATAGCTTACCGCACTCTGTATGCAGGAGTAGCTCGCCTTGTTGGGGTACAAATAGCATTTCACCGTCAGCGTTGTAAAAGTAGCGATCAACCATAGACTTGTTAGCAACATACACATGAATACCGATGCCAGATTGCCCATTAGCACTGCCGTTAGCAGCCATTGTTATGAGTCCATCTATAAAATCAGTTGGCTTTGTAGGAATTTCAACGGGGTTCCAGCGAAGCATAGTCGGAGGTGTTACGGCTTCAGTTATAGGCGCAGTTCGAATCAGGCCATTATCAATAGCGATGTAATCACCTTGCACTACCGAAGGGCGTAACCGGTACAGCCATGTTCTGCGATTTGCGGCTCGTGGCGCTGTAAATGCTGTAGAGCTAAATTGTTCAGTATAAAGATCGTACTTAACTTTTTGAGGAGTAAATTGCCCTATAGGCAAGGCACCGGGTAGCGCTTCGGTTTCAAATTCATTACCAAAACCGGTCATGTACTTTAACTGTTCTGCCATTACTGACTCCTGTGAGAGAAGGCTAGTTTTATGTTTTATTTATTTAAGTTAAGATACTCTCAAGTGAGAGTAATTTCAAATTGCTCTATAAATGTGTATGTAAATATAAATGAACAGCGAGTAAACCTATTTAACGGGGTAACCATGAAACTGGATTTAGACACTTTTTTAGCATATCAACTAATTAATGTAGCAAGTTTGGTAAGTAATGACCTTGCTAAGGTTTACCAGACCAAATTTGATTTAACGATACCTCAATGGCGAATTTTGGCTAATTTAGCGCAATTTGGTCAAAGTAATGCCAAAAATTTATGTACGCAGGCAAATATGGATAAATCGACCGTGTCGCGTGCAATAAAAATATTAGTAGAACAAAAGTTGCTAATAACTCAAATTAATTCAGAGGATAAGCGCGCAGCCATACTTTCATTGAGTGAAGCTGGAAAGGAGTTGTATAAAAAAATAGTACCCGAGGCGTTAAAGTGGGAAAAAGAACTATTGGCTTCGTTAAACACACATGAACAAGATTTATTAATAAGCTTACTTAATAAGCTAAAAAATAAATTACAGGCATAAAAAAGCCCATCAAATGATGGGCTTTTATAATTTTGACTAATCTAACAAATTAGATTAGAAGGTGTAACGCACACCTACACGCATTTCCCATAATGACGCACCAGTTTGCACTGAAGTATTTGCGTTATTACCGTTAAAGCCTGAGTAAACGTAACGACCTTGGTCATCAATAGATGTTGAGATCATGCTTGCGCCTACGAAAGGACCTTTCTTAAGTACGCCCCAGTCATCATTTAGCATGTTTGTAAGGTTGTCGATTACGAAGAATGCTTCACCTTTATGGCCTTCCATAAAGCCTGGTAGTTCTTGTGTAATCTTAAAGTTAAACTTAACAAACCAGTCAGCATTTTGTTGGTTACGGCCTGCAATTTCACCGCGTTTAAGTCCTTCAGAAGCAATGAAGTCATTGAATTCATTGATTTCATCAGCCGACATGTTGTAAACAACGTTAGGATCGTTTTCAAGTGGAACGTACAGTAACTGACGGTTGCCATTCCAGTTGTTATCGCCCCAAACGTTACGGTCACTTCCGTCAAACGTAAAGCTATAAGGTAGGCCTTTGTATGCTTCACCATAAAGGTTAAAGCGTGTTTCAAAGCCGTCTACAAATTCGTGTTTGTAACCAAGCGTCATAGTGAAACGGTGCGGAATTTCATAATCTGAAGACGCAACACCTGGGTTACCTGGATTAGTAAGTGCGATGTTACCGTAGTTAGAACCAGCTACAGAGCTAGTCATTGGGTTTACATCGTCTGCATCCGTATACGCATAACCAAAGCTGAAGTTAACGCCATTATCAAACATTTTGCTAACTGCTGCAGAGATAACAGAAGAGTCACCACTATCGCCACTAACATTTGTTAATAAATACTCGTTACCACGACCTTCGATTGACTCGTAAATAGGGCGACCATCAAAAGTAGTTTCACCGCTATCTTGAAGTGCGATATCACGCATTAATGCAGCGTCTTTTTTCTTCGAGTATAAGTAGTCTACAGAAATTACGTATTCGTCTTCAGTTGTGTATGTAGCACCTAGTGAATATTTCCACTCTGAAGGAATTTCAAAATCTGGGTCTACAGCATTAACTGTTGCATCGCCTACACCAATTTCAGTGTTTGCAACAATATCGAACATTTCTTGAGGTACGTCAAAACCAGGAGTACCACCGTTTACGTTAGCTGTATTAAATAAGTCTACACCACGGAACTGCGTACTAATGTTTGTAATACCGTCGTTAGAGTACGAATTAGACAACCATACGTTCGGGTTACCACCAGAGAACAAGCCTAAGCCAGCACGAACTTCAAGCTCATCTGTTGCATACCATTGGAAACCAACACGTGGTTGCAGTAAGTCAATGCCGTCAAATGTAGACTGATTGCTGAAACCATAACGGCTTGTGAAGTTTCGGTTAAAGTTAGGTACGTCATCACTTGTGTACTTGTCGTAACGTAAACCAAACTGAATGGTTGCATCTAAGTCAGTGAATGCATATTCATCTTGAACATAGAATGTATGCTGTGCATATTTAAAGCTTGCAGCAGCATCATTCGGGTTGTTAGTACCAGCAGCATTGTTGTAATAAATACGTGCTGCTTGACCTGCTTCAAAGTCGTCAATTGAGTTAAAGCGCCACTCACCTTCTGTATGCTGTACGAACAAGTTGAAAACAGATAGCTCTTCAAACTCGTAACCAGCAGTAATAGTGTGTTGGTCTAAGTAGTAAGTACCTGCAACTTTGAATGTAGTTGTGTCGTAATCTAGATCGTTTGATTGACGAGAATCATCTGGACCAATGTAAACTGTACCGCCATTATCAGTACGAATTTGCATTTCACCAAAGCTACTTGCAGCGTCTAATGACTGAACCGTTGCATCTAGCTCTGATTTGCCCAAACGAATTTCAGTAGAAAAATCGTCTGACCAATCAGAATATACAGAACCAATAATCGAGGTAAACTCAGCACTTTGATTGTAGAAGTGGTTTGATAAAGAAACGCGGCTAGAACCTGTATCCGACTGAGAAATTGTATTACCGTCGTTGTAGTTATAAATTAAGTTTGCACGGTGATCTTCGTTGATGTTCCAATCTAGTTTTACTAAGATTTTTTCATCTTCAACAGGCATACTAGATGGCATACCGCCAGCATCATAGCCGTAAACTGATTGAGAAATACTTTGAATACGAGATATGTCATCAGCTGTCACACTACCACTGCTTAAGCCGTCGTAGTTAAACTGACGAACACCTTCAAGCTTTTCGTATGAAGTGAACAAAAATAATGTATCTTCAACAAGCGGAAGGCCTACGTTGAAACCGTAACGCTTTTCAGTGTAGTTACCGTTATCAACTTCGTTACCTTCAATTTCATCGCCTTTCATAGAATCATTTGTGTAATCGAAGAAAACACCACCATGAACGTCGTTACCACCCGATTTTGTTACGGCGTTGATGTTACACGATGTAAAGCCACCGTATTGAACGTCAAAAGGGGCTAGCTCAGCTGAAACTTGTTCAATAGAGTCGAAAGAGAAAGGGGCACGGATAGTTGGGTAACCGTTTGAGCTTAAACCGAAGTTATCGTTCATGCGAACGCCGTCAAGCGTTAAGCTGTTGTAACGTGGGTTACCACCACCACAGTTGATTGAGCCACGGCTATCATCGATTGTGATACGTGGGTCAATACGAATAATATCTTTTAAATCACGGTTAATAGCTGGTTGGTTTTCAAGATCGGTTAGCGTAAAAGTAGACGCAGGACCTGTACCACCAGACATAGCACTGATAGGAGCACCTGTAACTACAATTTGCTCAATGTTAGAGATATTCTCTAAAGAAGCATTTACAGGGTAATCGTTACCAATGTTAAGAATAATATTATTGAACTCTTGGTCTGCATAAGTGTCAGAATCTACAACTACTTTATATGGACCACCAACACGCAGGCCTTTAGCTGTGAAATAACCAGCGTCATTAGTTTCAGTAGTTTTAACTGAGCCTGAAGGAACGTGTAAAATTGTAATTTTAGTGCCAGCAGCAGGGTTGCCGTTAGGACCAGTGATTTGACCTTTAATTGCAGATGTTGTTTCATTTGCAATTGCAGCGCCACTAACACCAACACATGCTGCAATAGCAAGTGATAGAGCCGTTTTGCGTATTTGAGTTTTCATTTAATTTTCCCGTGTAGTTAATAATTAAATTTTTATATTTTTATTTTTTGGTTTTCAAAAAATAAACTAAATGCAGGTTTATATTTTAAAAACCATCGCTATTGTACCCCAATTGTTTGTTACAAATAAAATACAACTGCAATGTTTTTTTAATAAATAGTACAAATTTTGACTATTTTTTACCTTTTTTTGAGTAATCACTCTATTAGCGAGCTCATACTACCGATGTTTTATGACAAACTTGTGAAATGTAAAACAAGCCTTTACAAAAAATCCCCGTGTGTAGGTTTTATGTGTCACAAATTACATAGATACTTTTTTTAACGCTGTTTCCAGCTCTTTAGCTGAAGGGTCAAACAGTGCGTTTAACAAGCCAGCCAATCGAACACCTGCTTGTAGCAGACGTGTTTTTACAATAGGTGTATTTTTGTAGACATAGCTGTAGCCAACTTCTTCACTTGTAGACTTATAAAGTGCATTTGCTAAATTGTGAGACTCTTCAATCCACGTAGTTGGTGTACTTTCTAAATATTCTGCGATTAGTTCGCTGTTGTTGGTGTTTATAAACTGCGCGTATTCAGTAAATGATAAGTTTTCGTTTTCAACTAACTTAGTATCCCACAAGCTGTGTAAGTTTGTATCTTGACCAAAAAACGACACTTTAATACGGTTTCCGCCTCTATCTTCGCTTCTTCCTGCATGGAAGGGTTGATGGCTATCACCGACCAAGTGAACTAAAAAACGTAAACTGAACTGTTTTGAGTCTAAACTACTGTTTTCGTCTTTTAGTGTTTTTATAGAATAGTGGATGCCTTCAAGAATATTGCTAACCGATTCTTTATTATTGGTATGGTCGTGATTGATTGTGAAAGACTTATTAGGCGCGGCATTTATATAGTGCCAACGAGAGGATTGCTTTTGCCAAAACTTGCCTGGATTTGAGCGCATTTCATCAGGCCAAGTTGAAACTTGTGCGAGTGATTCTCCCGCTAAAAATGGTTGAATAGCTGATTTTGTGGTGTCTGTTATATGAGATTCAGCAATTTTACCGACAACACGGTGACCGTTTTGGCCCCAAGCAAGTGAATCGCTACTTGTAAAAATGGCACCAATTAAAAGCGCTGACGTTATCGAATATTTTACATTGCTACGCATTAAAGATCCCTTAATGATTTTGGAGTGGTGTTGCTGCGTTGTAATAAGGTCAATTGTCTTTACTTTTGTTGAAATTAGGAAGGACTCAATAAAATTCATAATTTCTTATTCATATTTATTATAAATCAGTATCTTAGATTGTATAGGTAAAATTACTTGTTGTAATAAGTAATTAAAATTGTTCAAATGAATAGGTAATGTATTTTAGGATGTCTTTAGCTTGAAAATTAAAAATACGGTATTGCATAAAACTTCAATTGTTACATTTTTGTTTATAGTAATAGTTTTTGCTTGGGTGTGTGGTCAATTAATTGTAAATGACGATGAACTCGTTTTTCCTGTACTTATTGAAACATCAACAATATGTCGTACAACAGCGACCGCAAACGATAATGAGCTTATTGTATTTACACCCTCTAAAAATATTGCAGCACAGCTTTCGCAGAAGTTATGTGATGATAATGTTGTTGCTAAACAGTACGGAGCGGTTGTTGGATATTGGGGATATAAAACATCAGACAGTTTAGAGTTTGTAGGTAAAGGAATTGCAGACCTTATACTCGCAAAAAACAACATTATGGCGGCTTTTAAAGCTGAATCTACCTATGATTATATGCCCGTTGTTGGTTTTTCTGATTACACTGCATTTTTTATATCTTCAAAAGAAAAACCCATCATTTCAAAGTCTTATTTTTTAGACAAAAAAATAGGACTGCTTGATTACCCAACGAGCCGCTCTGGTCATATTCTTCCAAAGCAGGTCTTTAAAGATCTCGATATGAATATTGCAAACTTAAATATTTTGTACGCAAGCTCTCATAATGAACTACGAGAATTATTAGCCAATGGTAAAGTAGATATTATTGCGTCGTTTTGGAAAGAAAGCGATAAAGACCGTTTCTCAAAAAACTATATAACCCCAATTAGCAATAATATAACAGGCACACGTTGGTATTTAAAAATGCAACAAAACAACACTGATTTGTTATGTGCTGTACAAGAACACCTTATGGCTATGTCTAAAGACCAAGAACTCCATTATTATCAAAATGTTTCTCCCTTTTGGCAATGTGAGAATAATACAGCTGTTTTTAAGATAGGTAAAAGTAATGAGTAGGCTTAAATTTTCAGCAGTGTCCTCATGTGTTTTTTTAATGCTTTCTTTAGTGTTTTATATATCTATGATTAATAAAACCGAGCGTATTACCAAGCAGCAAAAGTTCCAAATTGAAAAACAAATTGCACTAGATTTACCATTACTCGATTTACCAAATGAACTGTATAAGCATGCAGGTAATAAAGACGCTTTAGTTGGCTATATTGACTCACTAAATAGTTATCTAAGAATGAGTAACTTGCGTGTCATCGATATCAGTACAGGCGAGATTGCTCACAGCGATTTAAAGCAAAAGCAATTTATTAGTAGCTTAGCGACGAGTGAAGGCCCTGTGACTATTATTTTTAGTGTAGATGAGCATTACTTGACACCTAGTAATAAAATCTTCTTTTTGTTTTTTTTACTTATCAGTCTCTTTGTTGTTGTGTGGTTAAAAGTGGTAGAAAGTAAGAAAAACAATGTAAGCTTAAACAAGAGTATTAACTCCGTTGCATCAATGCCGATGCCTTTAGTGCTTATCATTGACTTACGCAATAAAACACTTTCACATAGTTATGATAAAGAGCACAGCGTTCAATTAGCTAATAAACCATTGTGTTTTTACCTCGCCCTGGTTGAATATTGTTCAACTAATAGTGATGTTATTTTAAATCATAATAAAAATGTACCCGATGAGCTTATTGAACTTGCCAACAAGTATTTTTACCGATTAACAGAGCTCGGGCACACGATAAGGAAGCGGCCGAACTTTAATAATAGCCTTGAGAAAACGTTGAGTGAAATAAGGGCTTCGCTTGACGACGTTTTGAATGAATATCCTGAGGAAAAACAAATTTATTACCCACCTAAAGCGTATGGAGAAGGTTCACGCTCTCGTTTGCACAGTTACGGGCTTATAAATATAGCGAAAGGAAATATTGAAATAATAGGGAAGTAATTATGCTCCCCTATTATTATAGGCGTTTATTTTGGGGCAAACTCAGCCGCTTTTATTGGGCTGTGTTGCGATATAAACGTTTTAAGTGCTTGGGCGTCCGTTTCGTCAGTACTTACAAAGCCTTTTAACGTATTTATAGTAGGATAACCATCCCCACCAGAAGCGTTGTAACTATTTAAACTCATACGGTATGTTTTGTTTTTATCAAACGGTTTACCATTAATAAATACGTTTGTAAGCTTGCCATCTTTGCGTTCAAAAGAAAGCTTGTGATATTGCAAGTAAGCACCAGCGTCAGCAGGGAAGCTTGTTACTGTATTTAAGTAGTCCCATAGTTCAGCACCTTGCCAATCCATATACGTTATACGGTTTTTAAAAGGGTGAACTTTTAATATGTCTTTATAACTTATTTCACCCGCATTGATTGAACTGCGAATACCGCCACCACTTATTAACCCAAAATCTGCACCCACAACGTTCATTTGTGCTTGGATAATAACGCGAGCAAGGTTAGTTTGTTGATAGCGTACTTTGTTTCTATCGCCTTCTAATCTAGCATCTACCGAGCCAATAGTCCCCTCAATTTGTTTAGCACCAATCGTTTGGTACTTAGCTAAAAACGCTTTTAATGACGGGTCTGGCTTAATATATTCGTTCGCAAGTACCTCTTTTAACGTGCCGTCAGTCTGTGTTTTTTCAACATATAAATTAACTGGCATTAATTTATAATCAAGTAGGCTCAATTCACCATTTTCTAATTTGAACTCAGCCTTACCAACGTACTTTCCCCACTCGTGGGCTTGCATTATCCACGTGCCATTTTGCTGATCAGGATTACAAGCTAAGCCAGGTTTAAAACTATCATCGTTTACATTTTCTGATGCCATACACACAGGCTCTTGTGAGTGGCCACCTATGATCATGTCAAGCGTATTAGCAGGCAATGAACGAGCAAGTGTTACATCCCCGGGTGCGTTTATGCCATGTTTAGCATCAATAAAATGGCCCATGTGAGTAACAGCAATAGTAATGTCTGGATTGTATTTTGCTTTTATCTCTTTAGCTAGGTTGGCTGTTACTGAAACGGGGTCTATAAATTCTAAATGACCAATATATTGAGGGTTACCTATTTTGGCTGTGTCGGTTGTCGTTAGGCCAATAACAGCAATTGACAACCCATTTTTTTTAAATATTTTGTAAGGGGTAAAGGCATTTTTACCAGATGATTTTTCAATTATATTTGCTGATAAAAGAGGGAAGTTAGCCCAAGTTTGCTGTTTTTCTAATACACTCAGCGGGTTATCAAATTCATGATTACCTAATGCCATTGCATCGTATCCAAGTAAAGACATCCCTTTAAAGTCAGGTTCTGCATACTGCAGATCTGACTCCGGTATGCCTGTATTTATGTCGCCACCTGATAGCAGTAAAACTGCATGACCTTTTATTTTCGCTTCACTACGTAATTGATCCAGTAATGTTTTGCGAGCAGCCATACCGTATTCGCCTTTTTCGTTATGCCAAAAGCGACCATGATTATCGTTAGTATGAAGAACGGTTAAGTATTGTGTAGAAGATGTTTTTTCATTAGATGTGGCAGATGTGCATCCCAGTACACTCAAAATGATAGAAATAATAAAAATTATGCGCATAAAATACCTGTGTATTAAGTTATACTTAATGTTGTAGGTGGCTAGTTTAAACTAGTTTGAAATATAAAAAAGGCAGATATTTATATTTTTGGCTAATTACGACTTGTAGCCGCATTTTCCCTGCGTTTGAGTTCTTGGCTAGCGTAATGTGACTTTTCGTGTTTTGTAGCAACCATCCATGTTAAAAAGCTTGCTGGGAGTTTTGTGTATGCTTCACCTTTATGCAGGCCAAAGTCGCAAATTGTGTGTTGTGTGTGTGTCATGTGTGTATCCGTTATATGTGTTATTGAATAATTAACAATGAGCTAAGTTAAACATTTACTCGGTTTACATATTCATAGAAAATATAAATCAATAGTGTGTAATTGAAATGTTACCAGAACGGTCTAATTTGTATCAACTGCCTTAAAGCTATCGATTTTTTGAGTCAGTAACATTAAGCTAAACAAAACTTATTTTAATAAATATAATAATAGGATCTAACATGAAAAAACGTTTACTGGGTTCATTGCTCGCTTTATTAAGCTTTGCTAGCCATGCAACTATAGTCGAGATGCAAACCAGCCAAGGTACAATCCAGATTAATTTATTTGATCAGCAAACACCAAAAACAGTAGAAAACTTTTTAAGCTATGTACAAGACGATTCATACAATGAAACCGTTATTCATCGTTCAATAGACAATTTTGTTATTCAAGGCGGTGGATTTACGTTTTCAGATACATTGGACCCTATAACGACCAAACCTGCAGTTATTAATGAACCTGTATTTTCTAATGTTAAAGGTACCATTGCCATGGCTAAGTTAGGGGGCAACCCTAACAGTGCCACTAGCCAATGGTTTTTTAATATGGCTAATAACAGTGCAGGTAGTGCGGCACTTGATACACAAAATGGTGGTTTTACCGTATTTGGACAAATCACAGCGGAAAGTCAGGAAACGCTTGATAAAATTGCGGCCCTTGTTCATTGCGGTGAAACACCGGTAGTCGATATAACAGCAGAGCAATGTGCCAGCAGTGATGTGTCTATTAGTAGTGCTAATTTAGTAACAATCCAAAGCGTTACAGTATTAGATGACGATCCTAATTCGGCAGCCGGATTGACAGTTGTTGAAAATACGCTGATTGACGCCGATAACTCTGATGGCTCAGGCGGTAGCTCGGGTGGGGCTTTAATATGGCTTCTGGGTGCTTTTTTGTTAGCTGTACCACGCCTTAAAAGAAAGAAGTAATCTCATTAACAGCAATTTAAACTGCGCAGCTATTATATAGCTGCGCCCTATATTAAATAAATAGCCGCCAAATCATAGCAAGCCACATCGCAAATACAGACACGCAGCCAATTAAAAACACGTTAAATCTAGCTCTTACGTTATTTGATCCTAAATGAATAATACTATGTAAAATGCGTGTTGCTACAAATGCGCAGGCCAAAATTGCAACCACTACACTTGCACTGTTTAATTGCAAAGCTAATAAGCAACCTACATAAAATAAAACGGGTATTTCAAATTGGTTGGTAAAGTTTCTATCGGCCACCCTTACATGGTCACCTGCGTTATCTAATCGCATCGTTGCAAAATCTTTTAAATTGAGCTGCTTATTTTTAGCTGCTGCAAAGCGTCTTCTCCCCATAATAATCATTACAGCTAAAGAGAGGGTGACTTGCACAAACATGGCAAGTATTATTATTTTTTCCATTGTAGTTCCTTGTTATTGTTTTAATTAGTAAGTATGCAGACATTTTTCACAATGTGTTACACAAAATAACGCTAATTGCTAGAAACTGATCAGCACAAAGTGTTAGTTTATACTATTAAGCTTGCTTTTGAATTAGCATAACCTATTTTGCATCATGCCTTTAATGGAAATAAAATGAAAAAAATTATTTGTCTAAGTGCCATTGCAATCGCTGTTCTCAGCGGTTGTTCGAATACATCTTCATCGGTAGCAACCTCGCCAAAAGCATCATTATTATCAGACACCTTAGTGGTAAGCCCAAATGATAGTAGAGAATATAAAACACTAAAGCTTGCTAACGAAATTGAAGTTATTTTGGTTTCTGATCCAAGTGCCGAGAAGTCAGCAGCATCGTTAAGTGTTGGTGTGGGTTTACTGCATGACCCTATGTCTCAACAAGGTATGGCGCATTATTTAGAGCATATGCTTTTTTTAGGTACAGAGCGTTACCCTGACACAAAAGGGTATTCAGATTTCATGACCAAAAATGGTGGGGCGCATAACGCCTATACATGGCTTGAAATTACAAACTATATGTTCAAAATAAATAACGATGCCTTTGATGAAGGACTTGATCGTTTTTCTGACTTTTTTAAAGCCCCCAAGTTATATCCAGAATACACAGAAAAAGAAAAAAACGCAGTAAATGCTGAGTGGTCAATGCGACGTGAAATGGACTTTTTTGGCCAATTTAAATTAGCACGTAAGATGATGAGTGAGCATCCAGCTAATCGTTTTTTAATTGGTAACCTAGAAACACTAGGCGATAAAGAAGGTAGTTCGCTTCATCAAGAAACCGTTGATTTTTACAATAAATATTATTCTTCAAATATTATGAAAGTCGCACTTATTTCTAATTTGCCAATTGCAGAGATGGAAGTAAAAGCGCAAAAATACTTCGCTGACATTAAAAATAAAAACATCGAAAAGCCAAGTGTTACTGCTAATTTAGATTTTGATAAAGCGGGCGGTAAACGCGTATTTTACTCGCCTAATGAAGATGTAAAACAGTTAAAGCTTGATTTTACTATTACCAACAACAGTGATGAGTTTGCTGTTAAACCTAACCGTTTTGTTTCATATTTATTAAGCAATGAAATGCCGGGTAGTCCTGCGCAAATACTCAGAGATAAGGGCTGGGTTTCACAGCTATCGGCATCAGCTTCACCAACACAATATGCAAACTATGGTGCGTTGACGGTTGATATAGAGCTTACTGATTCAGGTATGGAAAACCGCGAAGCAATTGTTGCAGTTGTTATGCAATATATTGATTTAATTAAAAAGGAAGGGGTCGATAGTAAGTACTTTAACGAAATACGTACGTCGCTCAATAACCAATTTAAATTTTTAGAAAAGGGCGATGAGTTTAACTATGTAAGTGCTCTTACAGGTAGTATGCAGGTTTACCCACTTAATCATACGATTAACGCACCTTACCACTATGCAAAATTTGATGCTGACGCTGTTAACAATGTGCTAAACCAGCTTAATGCAGATTCGCTGCGTATTTGGTACATTTCACAACAAGAAGAAACAGACTCTCAGTTAAATTTTTACGACGGTAAATATCGTATAAACGATATTAGCGCTGATGAAATAGCAAGCTGGGATAAGCCAAGTGAGTTTAAATTAGCGCTCCCTAGTGTGAACAACTTATTACCTGAAAGTTTTGCAATTAAAACGGCTGAATTTAAAGAGCAAAAACACCCAGAGCTTGTTTACGATAAACAAGGCATAAAAGTATGGCGTCAAGCTAGCCAAAAATTTGCCGAGCAACCTAAAGGGTTAGTTGAGGTATACATAAATACACAACCAGGTCTGAGCGATATCAGTGCTGAAGTACTCTATTCTGTGTGGGCAGATTTATATAACATTCAGCAAAGCCAATTAAGCACTGAAGCTGCTGTAGCCGGTATGGGCGTTAGACTTGCACCAAGTAATGGGCTTGTATTATCACTTAATGGATTCACTGATAAGCAAGATGTATTGCTTAAGCAGGCATTGAGTGGATTAAACGTTGAAGCTTCTGCGCAAGCATTCGAGCAAGCTATTGATCGTTACACTCGTGACTTGTTGAATCAACAAAAGCAATTTCCTTATGCTCAAGCCTTTGGTGCTTACCCTAAGCTAACTCGTACGGGTAGCTTTGATACCGATGAATTAATCAAAACTGCAAAATCATTACGTGTTGCTGACTTAACAAAGTTACAACAAGCTACATTTTCTAATAATGATTTGCGTGTATTTAGCTACGGTAATTATAACCAGCAAGATATAGAATCAATAGCAGGCGAGCTCATAGCTGTTTTACCTAAAAATCATACGGTGAGCGAGTTTGCACGTAGTAAAGCGTGGTTGCCGCAACCGGGTGAAACGTTAGTATTACAAAAGGATATAGGTGTAGCCGATGTTGCCGTGGTTGATATGACCGTTCACCCAATACCGGGTTACAAACAAAAGGCTCAAGCTGCTGTATTACGCGATCACTTTAGAACAATCGCATTTGACAAAATGCGAACAGAAGAACAACTCGCTTATGCAGTAGGTGCTATTGCAAGCTCAATCGAAGATTATTCTGCTGTTGGTTTGTTCATACAAACCCCTGTAAAAGGGCCTAAAGAAGTACAAGCTCGCTTCGACCAGTTCAAAAAAGAGTACGCGGTAGAGCTTGATAACATGACAGAAGACACATTTTTACAGCTTAAAAATGCGACTTTGGTGTCACTTAAAGAGCAACCAAAAAACTTAAATGATGAAATGGGTCCTTTAATTAACGATTGGTACCGAGAAAACTTTAGTTTTGACTCAAAACAAAAGTTAATTAATGAAGTAGAAAAAGTAACGCTTGCAGATATAAAACAGTACTACAAGCAAACTATGCTAAACCCACAAGCAGCGCGTTTAAATGTCCAGCTGCGTGGTACTAAGTTTATTGAAAGTGACTTTGCTGATTTACCTAATCAAACCAAAATCACTACGCTTGATGCTTATTACAATGGCATTAAGTTACAAAAATAAGATTGATAAATAAGTCAAAAAATAAACCCCAATGTACTGATACATTGGGGTTTTTTATTTATTTCAATATCTACAAAGTACTTATCTCATGCTTTAAAACTCATAACAGCCAGCGATGCTGCTATTAATGTGTAAGGTAATTGCATAACTCCAAAGTTCATTAAGTTACAACGAGAACGTAGTGCTGTAAGCATGGTGAAGTCTGAATAAAAAACGCGTTGCTGCAAATGGTGATACAGATAATAACAATGTTTATTAGTGTCTATTATTAAAGTTAGATTTTAACAGGGTAGGCAAGGCGGTTATTAGTGATGATAAAACCGCCGTTGATATATATGGTTATTAAAGCTGTGCTCGCTCTATCGCTTTAGCCACATCTAAGTTTATGTTTAGCCAGGTTTGTTCAAGCGTGGCTACTAAGCCGTCGTAGCCGTCGTCTTTTATGGGTACTAGGCGTGAGAAATTATGCACACTAATCAAGCGGCGGCCGGTTTCTGGGTGAGTATAATATAAGCGCCATAGGCCAGAGATATCAGCATTACCTTGCATATCACCATTAAAGTGATGAATTTCGTACTCAAGCTCATAAAATGTTTGCTGATCAAGCTCGGTTATTACAGGTAGCCCTTTAATAACCATCCAAGTGGGCATATTTTTAAATAAAGTTTGTTGGGCAGTGGCAGTAAGCATAACGTCAGGAGACTCGCCCCATAAATGATAATTTGCAGCATGAATTTGATTATTATCAATTTTCATCGCTATGCCCAAGTTGTTTAATGCGCCTCTTAAAACAACTGTTTGCACTCTCAACTGTGCGTTGGTTTCACTAATATTTCGTGATGATGAATCAATAGGCTGTTCAAATTGATAATACTGAGTCGAATTTTGTATTGCTGAGCTACAGCCCGACAATACTAAAAGCAAACCTGTTATAAGTAATAGCGTTTTCATTATTGCTTCCTTGGTATTGGATCTGCGGGCAGTGATTTGTCAAAAATTAGCATGTTTGGTTGCTCATTTAAGCCGCGTGTCAAAGGTTGTATTTCTTCACTTAAGCGCTTAAATTCACGCAGTGTTTGTTGTAATTGATGATGAAATTCAGACCCAGCCTGATAACTCGCCATTGTTTTATCAAATTGTCGCATGGTCACTTCAAATTGCTCCATGCTTTTGGTCATTTTTGCAAAGTTACGATTTATATCACCGGGTAAGTTTTGAGTATCTTTTTCATTTAATAGTGTGCGCATTTCATTTGCAAGAGATTGGTAGTCGGCAAAGGCAACTTGTATTTGGGCTAAACTTTCTTCAACTTTTAAATTATTAACCTTGTTTAATACATCAGAAACCTGGTCGGCAAGTACGGTAATTCCGCTCGATATACTAGGAAAAACGGTATACTGGCCCAGTTTTTCAAACTCCGCTTCTGGGGCATCGGGGTACATATCAAAATCAACATAAACTGCACCAGTTAAAAGATTTCCGGGCTTTAAAGAGGCGCGCATGCCAATTTCTATCCAGCCTTTTAAGCTTTCTTTCCAAAAGTCTTTAGCTGTTGCGCTGTGGTGATAAATACGCCCGTACTCTATTTTTATAAGAACAGGTACTGACGTGTTTGCACTTTTAAAGTGAGCAGGTTTGCCATTAACAATTATGTTTGCAGGCGCTTCAACTACTGTACCAATGCGAATACCACGATATTCAACAGGGGCACCGGGTCTGAGGCCTCTAATTGATTGTTCAAAATCTATTATGTAATAGTCAAAGTCGTAAAAGCGTTCTTCTAGTGCTTCTTTATAGCTTTGGCTAAGTGAGAAATTGTGGCCATCGTTAGCTATTTCCCCCGGTGTTTGGTTATCGGGTAAGCCAACTGAAATTCCGCCTTTTAAAAGCTTACTTAAAGAGCCTGTATTAATATTTATGCCATCAGCAGATAAATCAATTTCTATACCGGCGTTGACCCAAAAAATTGAGTTGTTGGTAATTAAGTTTTGGTAAGGCGCTTTTATAAATATACCGTACTTCATTGCTTGGTTTTCCCAATCAAATGTGGCGGTTTCTATTTGGCCAATTTTATAATTCTTAAAAAATATTCCGGTACTAACATCAAGTACTTCTGCGTTATAACTAAGTAGTTTAAAGCGACCACCTTGCACGTCTTTGCCTATTAATGCAGGTTCTTCTTGCAGGGTGAAATTTTCTTTAAGTGTATTACTTTCGCCCGGTGCAAATTCTAAATATACCCCAGAGAGTAAAGTACTCATTCCACTTATGCCGGTTTCATCTATACGTGGTTTTACCACCCATATTTTTGCGTCGTCGGTAAGTAAGTCTTCATAGCTTTTATCTATTTGAGCCCGTGCAATCACACTGTCTTGGGAGTCGGATAAACGAACGCTGTCTATTTGCCCTATTTTTACACTGCGCACTTTTATTTCTGTTTTACCTGCAATAATGCCCTCGGCTTGCGGCATCTCAATATATATAGTGGGGCCTTTATTTGCTTGATATTGATAAAGCATCCACACGCCGACAAAAAGCGCTATGGCTGGAATAATCCAGATAGCAGAGATTCTTGGTTCATCTGTTACTTGGGCAGTTTCGGTCATGTTTTAGTCTCTGATGATTTATTTTTAGGTGAATCCCATAAAAGGCGTGGATCAAATGAATGAGCAGCCATCATTTGGCATATTACCATAACGGTAAAAAATGCAATGCCTAAGCCTGGTGTAACTGACATTAAATTACCTAGCTGTACTAAAGCCACTAAAATGGCGACAACAAAAACGTCAATCATTGACCATTTACCAATAAACTCAGTGAGTTGGTAAATTCTAGTGTAACTTTTTGTATGCCTGTTTGCGGGTTTTGTTACCATAATACACAAAAAGCTTAATACAAATGCTTTGGCTAAAGGAACAACAACACTCGCAAAAAAAATAATACCCGCAATAGGGTAAGAACCACTTTTCCAGAGTAAAATAACCCCACCAATAAGTGTGGACGGGATTTCATCACCCAAGCTTGTTGTATTCATGATAGGCAATACGTTGGCTGGTATATAGCAAACAATAGATGTGATGAGCCAAGCTGTTGCTTTTTGAACACTATGAGGATTACGTACATGTGTTTTGGTATGGCATCGCTGGCAGAACTTACCTGTACAAAGCTGATGACACACATGACAGGCTTTAATATTTTCATCAATAGCACGTTTAGCGTGCTCGGCACCTTCTAACACTTTTACTGGTTTTATTTGAGCCCATAACCTTGGACGATTTAAGTGTACTAAAGCGGCAATGTATAAAATAACAAAGCCAGCATAAGCCCAAAAACTTGCCCCAAAGCTTATATCAGCCAAAGACATAATTTTAACCATGCTGACTAAAACACCAATTAAAAATATCTCAGACATAATCCATGGCTCAAGTGCCAAAGTAAACTTAAGCAACCTACGCGCAATGCCTTGTGGCAATGTTTTTAAAACACCTAAATGAAGGGGTATTAAAATAATTAATAAACTCATTGGTAAGGCAATAATGCTTAAATCAATAAAAAGGCCTAACAATTCACTATCGTAATTGAATAATATTCGGGCTGCGTCGGGGAGGGTGATAGTTTGGGTTATACCATTACTACTAAAGGATAAAAAAGGATAAAACATACTGCTTAGTAGCATGAGTAGGGCACTAAAACTTAACGCCACTATGCGATTATCGTGATTTACGTTGGCTTCGCATAATTTATGATGACAATGCGGGCATATCGCCATTTGCTTAGCGATAATTCTTGGTATGTCTATGATCAGGTCACAACAGGGGCAAACAGTTTGCAATTTAGTACCAAACAATAATGCATTTATTTGATTTTGCAATATTTGAAGCTGTAATACAACGCGAACTGTTAATTTTGAATACAGGCCAAGCCAGAAAGTATCTGATTGGCCTGCATTTTATATATGGGTTTGTTGACCTTTGAAGGTTAAATTTGCAGGAGTCTCTATTAGTATTAAGTAAGAGACTATTCAGCATGGTTATTCCCCATAAATTGGCGATAACGCAGTATTAATACCAAACAGGCGCTGCCCAAGATGGGCTTCCTAGGGGCTATTTACGCTTTGCTGCCTGCATAGATGTACGCCAGAAGAATAAGACAAGAGCAATTACCGAGCCAACTGGGTTGCAAACCTCGCGCCGCGATTAAATAGCCCCTAGTTTGAACACATTTTAATTCGCAAAGATCAATAGGCCCTAATCAAAAACAGCAACCGTTTGGCGTGTAAGGGCAATAAGCTCACCTGATTGTGACCAAATACACCCATCTTCTAAACCATACCCATCTTTAGAGTGATGCGTGATCGCTTCAAAACCAAGCCACTCGCCAGGCGTTAAATTGGGGGATTGAACAAACTCTAAATACCACGACATACTACTTGCAGGCCCGGGTTGCTTAAACATTTGTAATAACGTGGGCGGCCATGCATCGGTTAATGCAATGATATGCGCCTCTGTAATGGTTTCAGGTGTATGTTTAAGTCGCATCCATCCACCTAAGTGTGATGTGTCTGCCCCTGTAAAAGGCATTGCGCCTTGTTGCGGGCATAAATCCACGTGTTGAAAAAACTCAGGCATTTGGCCTTTTATAAAGGGTAACGTATGGCGCTCGTTAACGGGGCTTAAACCTAACGTCTTTGAAACAGGAACATCAATAGCTGACTCTCTATTTTTAGCAAAACAAGCCTGAACGATGACGGCTACTTGCTCATTTTGAATAGCTTTAGCGAGTACTTGCGTACTGTTTTTACCCTCACGTAATATTTCAACGTAAAGTGAAAAAGGAGTATCGGCCAATAAAGGCCCCACAAAATTGGTACTCAATGAAAGAAGGCGGCGGTCATTACTCACTTGACCTCTAATAGCTTGGTATAACAATGCAGCTGATAAACCACCAAAAGCGGTTCTTCCTTGACACCAATTTTCAGGAAATTGCATGGTAAGCATTGATTGTTCGATTTTATCTGATTGACCTATTTTAGCGGCTTGCTCAAGTAGTTGGTCAAAGTGCATGGGAAATATCCTTTAAAAGTGCAATTTAATAAATTTATAACACAACCCAACTGGTCAGGCCAGTAATTAAAGGCGTGTCAAACGCTCTAAAAATCATCATTCCTTACAGTTATTAGGGTTATTTTGTAAATAAACCATAAAAAATGAATTTTTTTTCATTTTTACAGTTGAATTAGTTTTATGGCATCCCTATTTACTAGTCATCGAACGTATTAACGAATTTTGAAGTTGGAGAAGTTTCATGGGTAAAATTATCGGAATCGATTTAGGTACTACAAACTCTTGTGTTGCAGTACTTGATGGTGACAAAGCACGTGTTATTGAAAACGCGGAAGGCGATCGCACAACCCCGTCTATTATTGCTTACACGCAAGACGGTGAAACATTAGTAGGTCAATCTGCTAAGCGTCAAGCGGTTACTAACCCTACAAACACATTATTTGCAATTAAGCGTTTAATTGGTCGTCGTTTTGAAGACGAAGAAGTACAACGCGATATCGGTATTATGCCGTTTAAAATCATTAAAGCAGATAACGGCGATGCGTGGGTAGAAGCTGGCGGCGAAAAACGCGCTGCACCACAAATCTCTGCTGAAGTACTTAAAAAAATGAAAAAAACAGCTGAAGACTTCCTAGGTGAAGCGGTAACTGAAGCTGTAATCACAGTACCTGCATATTTTAATGATTCACAACGTCAAGCAACTAAAGATGCTGGTCGTATTGCTGGCCTTGAAGTTAAGCGTATCATCAATGAGCCAACTGCTGCTGCCCTTGCTTACGGCATGGACAAAAACAAAGGCGAAAACATTGTTGCTGTATACGATTTAGGTGGTGGTACGTTCGATTTATCAATTATTGAAATTGATGAAGTTGAAGGAGAGCACACATTTGAAGTACTAGCTACAAATGGTGATACTCACTTAGGTGGTGAAGATTTCGATAACCGCGTAATCAACTACTTAGTAGCAGAATTTAAGAAAGACCAAGGCTTAGATCTAAAAACGGATCCACTTGCAATGCAACGTGTTAAAGAAGCTGCAGAAAAAGCTAAAATTGAACTGTCATCTGCACAATCTACAGAAGTTAACCTTCCGTACGTAACTGCTGATGCAACAGGTCCTAAGCACATGAACGTGAAACTAACACGCGCTAAGCTTGAGTCACTTGTTGAAGATTTAGTAACTAAATCTTTAGAGCCGCTTAAACGTGCACTAGCTGATTCTGATTTATCAGTAAGCGACATCAACGACATTATCCTTGTTGGTGGCCAAACACGCATGCCTTTAGTACAAAAAACAGTTGCTGATTTCTTCGGTAAAGAGCCACGTAAAGATGTTAACCCTGATGAAGCTGTAGCTGTAGGCGCGGCAATTCAAGGTGGTGTACTAGCAGGTGATGTTAAAGACGTACTACTACTAGACGTTTCTCCGTTGTCTCTAGGTATTGAAACAATGGGTTCTGTAATGACAGCACTTATTGAGAAGAACACGACGATTCCTACTAAGAAATCGCAAACCTTCTCTACAGCTGAAGATAACCAATCTGCAGTAACCATTCATGTGTTACAAGGTGAGCGTAAACGTTCAAGCGACAACAAATCTCTAGGTCAATTTAACCTAGAAGGTATTCGCCCAGCACAACGTGGTACACCACAAATTGAAGTAACATTTGATGTTGATGCTGACGGTATATTACATGTATCTGCTAAAGATAAAGATACAGGTAAAGAGCAAAAAATCACGATTCAAGCGTCTTCAGGTTTAAGCGATGAAGAAGTTGAAAAAATGGTACGTGATGCAGAAGCGCACGCTGAAGAAGACAAAAAGTTTGAAGAGCTTGTAGCTGTTCGTAACCAAGCAGATGCAATGGTTCACGGTACACGTAAGCAAGTTGAAGAAGCGGGTGATGCACTACCAAGTGAAGATAAAGAAGCGATTGAAGCGGCAGTTGTAGACTTAGAAGCTGCAATTAAGAGCGACAACAAAGACGAAATTGAAGCTAAAACGCAAGCACTTGCTGAAAAGTCTCAAAAGTTAATGGAAATTGCTCAAGCTAAAGCACAGCAAGGTCAAGCAGACGCAGGTGAGCAACAACAATCAGCTAAGCAAGATGATGACGTTGTTGATGCAGAGTTTGAAGAAGTAAAAGACGACAAGTAATTGTTGCCGACGCTTCTAACTGACCAAAAACACTTAACTCGGTTAGGTGTTTAGGTTAGGATGAACAAATGAGGCGCGCGAGCAATAGCTTGTCGCGCCTTTTGCATGTATTTAAGGTTCATAATTCAATGATAAATCGATGAGATTTATCGGTTTATCCCGCAGCTTACGCTGCAAAATAGAAAGAGTAGTGTGATAGATATGTCAAAACGCGATTATTACGAAGTCCTCGGCGTAAGCAAAGATGCGAGTGAGCGAGACATAAAAAAAGCGTATAAACGCTTAGCGATGAAATATCATCCAGATCGTACCGCAGGCGATAAAGAGCTTGAGACCAAGTTCAAAGAAGTAAAAGAAGCGTACGAAATTCTAACTGACGATCAAAAACGCCAGATGTACGACCAATACGGTCACGCGGCCTTTGAACAAGGCGGTGGCGGTGGTCATGGCGGCTTTGGTGGCGGCCATGGCGATTTTGGTGACGTATTTGGCGATGTGTTTGGTGACATTTTTGGTGGCGGCGGTGGCCGACGTCAATCTCGTCAGCAACGCGGTTCTGATTTACGTTACAACATGGATCTAACGCTTGAAGAAGCGGTTCGTGGTAAAGAAGTTGAAATTAAAGTACCAACATGGGTAAGTTGTGACCCTTGTGATGGAAGCGGTGCAAAAGCGGGTTCTAAACCTAAAACATGTACGACCTGTCATGGTGCAGGCCAAGTGCAAATGCGCCAAGGTTTCTTTGCTGTTCAGCAAACATGTCCTACGTGTCAGGGGCAAGGTCAAATTATTTCAGACCCTTGTAACAAATGTCATGGGCAAGGGCGTGTAGAAAAAACTAAAACGTTGTCGGTGAAAATACCAGCGGGTGTTGATACGGGCGATCGTATTCGTTTATCGGGTGAGGGTGAAGCCGGAGTACATGGTGCCCCAGCGGGTGACTTATACGTACAAGTGTCTGTAAGAGAACACGATATATTTGTGCGTGAAGGTAACAATTTATATTGTGAAGTACCTATTAGTTTTACTACATCTGGTTTAGGCGGTGAAATTCAAGTACCCACACTGGATGGTCGTGCAAAACTTAAAATACCGTCAGAGACGCAAACGGGCAAAATGTTCCGTATGCGTGGCAAAGGCGTTAAGTCTGTACGAAGTGGCGCACAAGGTGATTTAATTTGTAAGGTAGTTATTGAAACACCCGTCAATCTTAACGAGCGTCAACGCGAGTTGCTTAAAGAGTTAGAAGAAAGCATGGGCACAGATAGCTCAAAAAACCGCCCTAAAGAGCAAGGCTTTTTTGATGGTGTTAAAAAGTTTTTTGATGACTTAACAAAGTAACAAGTGTGTTGTTTAAAAAAAACGGTGCTTTACAGCGCCGTTTTTTTTGCTTTAAATTTGCTAACACCTCTGAAAAAGTGAGAACGCAATGACACCAGCTATCGCACTGCTCGAAAAACAAAAAATAAAGTTCGAAATACTGAGCTATCAGCACAATGCAAACAATGGTCACTATGGTTTAGAGGCAGTTGAAAAACTCAATTTAAATAGTGAGCAAGTATTTAAAACACTTGTACTAGAAACACATGAAGGTGAATTAATCGTTGCCATCACCCCCGTATCTCAACAAGTTAATCTTAAACAACTTGCTAAAGTGGCAAAAACAAAAAAAATGGCCCTGGCCGCGCCTCAAAAAGTAAATGCAAGTACTGGTTATATACTTGGAGGTGTAAGCCCAATAGGACAAAAAAAACGTCTTAAAACATATATTCACAGCAGTGCTAGTGAGTTTGAAGTTATATATGTCAGTGCCGGTAAGCGTGGGTTGGAGTTAAAGTTAGCCATAGACGATATAGTTGGGTTAACAAAAGCAACGTTTGCTGTGTTCTAATAGTTTGTTGGTATTTAAGTGTCGATTACACTTTAGTATTTGCTGCTTTAGTTAATATTAACTACATTAAAAAGACGTTATGATTCAGGAAATTTCAATGTGGTATGAATTTTTCGGATATTAATATTATTTCGATACTGGTTGCTGCGCTTTCCTCGTTTACGTTAAGTAGTGTTTGGTATTCAAACTTATTATTTAGACAAGCTTGGCTTGAAAGTTGCGGCTTGACCGAGCTTGATTTGCAAAGTGCGAATAAAAAACGCGTATGTGTTGGCACGTTTTTATTTTCATTTTTGGCTGCATTTTTACTGTCGATATTTTTAGGTAACGAGTCGAGCTTGGGTTTGAGTGTAGGGACTGGTTTTGCTATTGGTTTATTTTGGGTGAGCAGCTCTTTGGGTTTAAGTTATCTTTATGAGCAGCGTCCAGTAAAACTTTTTTTGATAAACAGTGGTTACTATGTAAGTCAATTTTCCTTAATGGGATTAATTTTAGGCGGGTGGCCATAATTGATTTATAAACACAAAATTGTTTATCTTTTTACTTATTAAGGCATCAAATAATATGAAAATACTTGTTGTTGATGACATACCACTGATGCGACATGTATTAATTAATATGCTTAGAAATCTAAACTATCTTGATATTGTAGAAGCGACCGATGGTATTCAGGCGTTTACACTGTTAAAAAAGCAGTCTTTTGATTTGGTCATCACTGATTTATATATGCCCAAAATGGACGGTAAAGATTTACTAAATAGAATAAGAAATGACGAACAGCTTACCTCAACCCCTGTCTTAATGGTGACATGCGAAGATAATTCTAAAACTATAAAAAATGTAATCGCAGCTAAAGTATCTGGCATTATTGTTAAACCCTTTAGCCTTAAATGCCTCGCTGATCACTTAGATCATGTTTTAGCTACGGCCAATAAGTCATAACTGCGTGATTCAAATACCTTCTAGTCATTGCAGCTGTTTTAATTTACGGGCTACAAAATTAAACTTACCTTACTTAACCTTAAATAAATTGTCAGTTACGGAGGTGTTTTGGCACAACCAAACAAAAAAGGCCCTACAAAAACCGTTGATATTTTTTGCTCTTCATGCAAAACGCGGCTTTTTAAATACCGTAAAGGAGGCAAAGGAGCACTTGTTAAGTGTTTTAAAGAACGTATATCTCAAGACTTTACAAAAACCCCTTGTATTTGCCCAAGATGTGAGCGGGCTTTTGCAAGGCCCGCTTTAATTCGCGGTGCACCTGCCTACAAAATGATTGGTGGAAAAGTTACATTTAAATAGGCTAAAAACAAAAGCGGACATATGCCCTTGTTTGAATTTACTTTGTTGTTATGATCGCTCGGTTTTGCTGTTTCAATGAATGAAAATATACCCTCCCCATGGATTGGGCCAGTTTTTTGGGTTATTTAAAAAATGGATAAAGGATAGTTTCGTGATAGCACTCTTATTTGACATCATCGGTATGACAGGCACTTTTTTAGTTGTAGGGTCGTTTTTTTTACTTCAGTTAGGTAAAACAACACCAACCAGCCTGACATACAACATGATGAACTTAACAGGAGCGATTTTATTGTTAATTAGCCTCTGTTATAACTTTAATTTGGCAAGCTTTGTGATAGAAATATTTTGGATCGCAGCCTCATTAATTGGTTTATATAAGTACCTAAAAAATAGATCAGCATTAGCGACTAGTTAATTTTGATATGTTCGCCGTAGGCCTTTTGTTTACGGCGTTTCTTTAAATCCCCCTTTTTTATTCCTTAAATCTTTTCACTCTCACTAAACGCTCTAAATTTTTTACTTTATATTTATTGTTTTGGGTGATGTATATTCATTTGACAAGTCCTCACCATCTTATTTACTGTTACGTCTGTTAAAAGCTTTTGGCGCAGTAATGGTAAGCAATCTAAATAATATTAATCAAATACATTCTATTATGCGAAGCTTGTGGTTATGGCTTGGCCCCATTGTCATGCTGTTAACCTGTTTATTAGAGCCGCCAAGTGGCCTGTCTAATACAGCCTTTAAAACAGCCGGTTTAGCGTTTTGGATGGCCTCTTGGTGGGTAACTGAGGTTGTGCCTATTCCTGCGACTTCATTGTTACCGCTCGTCATAACGCCACTTGTAGGTATCGCCCCTATTAAAATTACGGCAGCACCTTATGCACACCCACTCATATTTTTATTTTTGGGTGGTTTTTTAATATCAATAGCTATGGAACGTTGGGGGCTACATAAACGAATTGCGTTAACCACTATGCTCTATGCGGGTAAAAAACCGAGCTTACAAATATTAGCGATGATGCTAGTAACAGCATTTTTATCTATGTGGATGTCAAACACAGCGACAACGGTGATGATGTTGCCTATCGCGTTATCAATTATTCATTTAGTAAGTAATTCTGATTCTATTGAAGATGAATTTGCAAAGGCATTACTGTTATCAATTGCCTATGGTGCCAGCATTGGTGGCATTGCTACGTTAATAGGAACACCGCCTAATGCCCTTATGGCAGCTTACCTATCTGAAAGTTACCAAATTGATATTGGCTTTGGGCAATGGATGATAGTAGGTGTACCTCTAGCAATTGTCATGTTGTTAGTATGTTGGGTATGGCTTACTAAATTCAGCTATAAAGTTGATAAAAATGCACAAGACATACCAGACAGTAAAGCCATGTTTGTTAATGAGCTAGCAGCACTTGGTTCGTTGCAACGCGCTGAAAAAGGAGTGCTTTCAGTATTTGCACTCGCAGCGCTATGTTGGGTTTTTAGACCGCTATTAGCTGACCTATCGGGTCTTGGCATTTCAGATACAGCTATTGCGATTGCAGCAGCCTTGGTGTTATTTGTTTTGCCAGCTAAAAAGGGCAGTGACGAGCGAATTTTAGATTGGGCGAGTGCGTCTAAAGTTCCTTGGGGTGTGTTATTACTTTTTGGTGGGGGCTTATCATTAGCATCACAAATTAAATCTTCTGGTTTAGCGCAATACATTGCACAAATGATAGAAGGTGCCAGTGCTATTCCGTTAGTTATGGGAATTCTAGTGGTTGTTGCGCTTATTATTTTTTTAACTGAAATAACGAGTAACACAGCGACGGCGGCGGGCTTTTTGCCGTTATTAGGCCCTGTTGCTGAAAGTGTTTTTGGTTCGCCTTTAGTGTGGGTTATTCCTGCTGCTATAGCATGCAGTTGTGCATTTATGATGCCTGTTGCAACACCACCAAATGCCATTGTGTTTGGCTCGGGAAAAATTAAAATTCGCGATATGATCAAAGCAGGTTTTGCACTTAATCTAGTCGCTATCGTGTTAATTACACTTGTAACAATAACACTCGCAAAAACAGTATTTAATTTTTAAAATGGAGTCGCTTAGTACCCCAAGCAACGCGACTATTAATCAGTAGGTATGTTGTTGTAATAGGTAAATTAGTGTTATTGCTCGAAAAACATAACAAGGTTATAGTCGACAATAACTTTAAAAATCGAGTAATCTATTTTGACAACAGACACAGCACAATCAGCTTCTTTATCAGCCCAGTTTAATAGTTTGCAAAATGCGTTTTTAGATAATCCTTATCCTTCTGTTCATTCTCGAATTGCCATTTTAAAAAAATTACGTTCGCGCATTGTAGAGCTAGAAGAAGAACTTATCAGTGCAGTATCTAAAGACTTTGGCTACCGGACTGCGTTTGATACCTTACTTGGTGATATTTTGCCTACCGTACAAGGGCTTTCTCACATTATAAAAAAGTTACCTAAATGGTCAAAGCCTAGTAAACGTTCTGTGGGGCTTAGCTTATGGCCATCTAAAGTGAGTGTTACCTATCAGCCAAAAGGCGTGGTAGGTGTTATCGCACCGTGGAATTACCCAATTCAGCTAGCGGTTGTACCAGTGATAACTGCAATCGCAGCAGGTAATAAAGTAATGTTAAAACTCAGCGAATTTACACCACATACTAATGCCGTATTAGAAACGCTTTTTGATGACAAAATGAGTCAGCATGTATGTGTGGTCCAAGGCGGCAGCGACGTTGCCAGCGAATTTTCGTCTCTTCCTTTTTCGCACTTATTATTTACCGGCTCTACTGGGGTTGGCAAATTAGTAATGAAAGCAGCCAGTAAAAACTTAACTCCCGTTACTTTAGAGCTTGGTGGCAAGTCACCAGTGATTATTACCGAGCAAGCTGATGTTACAAAAGCAGCACACGCACTGTTATTCGGGAAAATGGCAAATGCCGGGCAAATTTGTGTCGCGCCAGACTATGTATTTGTGCCTAAAACCTTAGAAAGCCAGCTTATTAAACAGTTATGTGAGCTTTATAAAAAGCATTTTAAGCAAGGTGTTGAAGGTAAAAATTTAACCTCTATTATTAGTGACTCACACTATGCGCGTCTAGCCGGATACTTAGTACAAGCACAAGAACTTGGGGCAAATGTTATTAAGCCACTTGAACAAAATCAACAAGATGCAGATAAACATCGTATGGGTCTGCATTTAGTAACGAACGTGACCGACGACATGCAACTTATGCAAGACGAATTATTTGGGCCTATATTGCCAATTAAGAGTTATAAGAAATTAGATGACGTTCTTGATTATATTAAACAGCATCCTAACCCACTTGCTCTTTATATTTTAGGCCAAGATAAAGAGGCGCAAGAGTACATTATTAAACAAACGCTTAGTGGGACCGTTGCGGTTAACGACACTTTAGTACAAGTCACTGCTGACGACGCGCCATTTGGTGGGGTGGGTCATTCAGGTATGGGGCACTATCACGGTAAGGAAGGGTTTTTAACGTTTAGTCACGCTAAAAATACACTCGTTTCTGGTTCTTTTAACCCGCGCATAGGGTTGTTACTTAAGCAAAGTAAACTACTAACCAGGTTGCTAAAGTGGTTATATATTAAGTAAAACAAGCCAAAAAAAGCTGATCTAAGTATGCGCAATGATACTAAGTTCAGCTTTACTTTTTTGCTTAACCTAATATAGACGTCCTTCACCTGCGTAGGTACCTGCAAGGATTTTAGTGTAAATTGCGTCAGCTTTTTCTTTTGCTTCTTCAATTTCTTTAGGTAGCATTGAACGCTCATCTAACTTTCGACTATGGCTTGCTTGCATGTTGCCATTGTATTCCGCAATTGTATTCCATATGTATGACTTCTCAAGATTTTTAGGCATTCCAAGTCCTTCAAAATACATAAGCGCTAAATTAAATTGCGCTAAAGAATAGTTATTCCCAGCGGCTTTTTCGTACCATGTTTTAGCAAGTTTGTAGTCGTGACTAACGCCATCACCATTTGAATACATCACGCCTAAGTTAAACTGTGCGGCAGGCATGTTTTTTTTGGCTGCTTTTTCGAATAGAGATAAAGCCATTTGTTTGTCTAACTTAACGCCTTTGCCTTCGTCGTATAATACCGCTAATGCAAACATTGAGTCTGCGTGATTCTTTTTTACGCCTTTTTTGTATAGATCGGCTGCTTTGTAATAATCGCGTGTAACGCCGTGGCCTTCTTCGTATAACTTAGCGAGCTCGTAAATGCCAGGTGCAAACCCTTTGTCGGCAAGGTATTCAAATTCTTTTAAAGCGAATTCAAAGCGACCTTCGTTTGCCGCAATAATACCTTCTTCAAGGGTCGCATTCGCAAAAGGGCTCGCAATTAAAGCACCCGTGAGTAATAACGTTTTTAAATTAAACTGTGACATAGCGATGTCTCCAAAAAGTAATCGTTTCACTGTGAGATAAATAAAACCATTTTATTTGCAACACTATTGCACTTGCAGCTAATTAAGGGCGTATAACGTTGCTATATTTTAGGTTTATTTTATTACTACAAACAAACTAGCGTGCATTTAAGTTTAGATAAACTCTGTTTGTGATTATAGCTCAAATCGGGGGCGTTTTTTCTAACACGTTCGATTTTATAAGCGTAAGATACAGATATAACAGAAAATTTAAAAGAAATAACTATGTCAAAGCATAACAGTCAAAAGTTGCTAATTATTAACTTTTGACTGTTATGCTATTGAAAGTAGCGAGTTCACGTTACGTAGGTTCATTATGTAAGTGCTTAGCTAAGTGAAGCGTTTATATTTGCAGAGGTGAAAATGTTAAAAACAATAAAAAATAAGTTGTCACATATAACTATTGCGTTAAGCGTACTGCTATTAGCGAGTTGTTCTGCGTCGTTTACATATAATAATTTAACTTGGTTATCGTCATTTTGGGTTGATGATTACGTTGATTTAAACAAACAACAGAACAAACAATTAAAAGAGATTATTAACACCACACAGCAATGGCACCGCGATACACAGTTGCCAGCATACAAGCAAGATATTGAAAATTTAAAGTCGCTGTTTAATCAAAATCTAAATCATGCTCAATTAAAAGAGCAGGTAGTATTTGCTAGGGCCCACTGGAAAAATCTTCTTGAGCATGCGCATTTTTCGCTTGCGCAATTAGGATATACGCTCTCTAGAGATCAGCGCGATGAATTTATACAAAATATTCAAGATCAAATTAACGATGATCGTGAGCAATATAACAAACAATCTAGTAAAGAGCGCAAAACTAAACGCCTAGAAAACCAGTTAGACTACTACTCAGATTGGCTGGGTAAGCTCACTGACCAGCAAAAGCAACTTATTACAGACGCAAATAACAAGCATACGGAGTCAGGTGGGCTGTGGCTTGATTACAAACAAACTCGATTAGATGCAGCAAAATCAATAATGGTTGATGAAACACTCTCTGAAGATGAGTTTGTAACTAAATTAAGCTATGTAATAAAAGAGCGTGAAGCCTTTATGAGCGAAGAGCAATTAGCCATAAATGCCAGCAACCTTGATTTATATGTTAATTTATTAATCGAACTAGCCCCGACATTGAATAACAAACAGCGCGAAAGTGTTAATGATGAATTTGACAGCCTAATTGAAACCCTTAACGATTTAATGGAACCGTAAAATTTAAACCTTTACATTGAGTACTAAAATTTCATTTATATAATATAAATATGATCTTACTGAGTAGAACCAACGTAGGTTAAACGTTTTTAAAATTAGTCAGTTATTTGCAGCTAAATTTTATAAGCTACGAAAATACATAAATAAAGGATTCTAACGGCACTTATATGGTAACTGATTTAAAAAGCATGCTTGCAACGTGGCACCCTTTACGAGACGAACAGCAATGGGTTTTGGCTACATTGTATAAAATTGAAGGCTCGAGCTACCGTAAGCTAGGCGCCATGATGCTTATTTCTAGCTTAGGGCAGCGATTGGGTATGCTCTCCGGTGGGTGCTTAGAGGCAGATATTCAGCGCCACGCCAAACAAGTAATGACCTCCCTTACGTCAAAAACGATTACCTATGATGCCACCGATGAAGATGACTTAACTTTTCAGTTAGGTATTGGCTGTGGTGGTGTTGTCCATATTGTTTTACAGCCAGTTAATAGCGCCAATGAATACCTAAATCTCGATTTTGTTTTTAATGCCCTCAAAGAAAAAGTGTCAGGTTATTATTTACAACCAGTGCAACCTCTTTGTGCGTTGGGGCAGGGCGTTTTTTCAAAACGTAATGTTTCTGATGGTCTTTCTGTTAATCGTAAAGCACAAATCATTGAAAAAAATAATCAACAGTGGCTTCAAGTTGCCGTATACCCAGCCCCACATATTTTAATTGTGGGTGGCGGTGCCGACGCTGTTGCCGTTTATTCTATGGCTAAGCAGCTGGGTTGGGTTGTGACTGTATGGGATCCCCGCGCGGCTAATGCTAAAAGGCAATATTTTCAGCAGGCAGATGCTATTTTACGTTGTCCGCCTCAAGAGCTAACCCAATATTGCGAAAAGCAAAAGGTGGATGCCAGCATATTAATGGCCCACAGTGTTGAGCTGGATGCAAATGCACTATATGCGTTGAACCAGTCTAATTTAAAATATATGGGGCTGCTGGGTCCTAAGCACCGACGAGCACAAGTTTTTGAGCAAGCTAATATAGCTATACAAGAGGTTAAAGCGCCTGTTTTTGGGCCTGTAGGGCTTAACTTAGGTGGCGACTCGCCAGAAAGTATTGCATTGTCACTCATTAGTGAAATACACGCCGTGCTTTCTAATAAAGATGCTACATCCCTAAGCAATTGGGGTCAGTGAAGTATGCGCATAGCAAAAGTGTTGTTAGCCGCAGGACAGTCGTCTCGTTTTGATGGATGCAAATTAATAGCGAATGTGGGCAATAATAAAACTATGATCGCTCGTGCAGTTGACGTTTTACAACAGTTAGACGCGGGTGCCGTTTATGTTGTTTCAGGTGCATGGCATAACGAAATTACTCAAGCGCTTAAGCACTACAATAGTGTCGAAATTATCTGTAATTTAGATTGGCAGCAAGGGTTAGGTAAATCAATCGCGCTTGCAGCTAATCAGTTAAGGCATAGTGACGGTTGGGATGGCATTTTATTTATGCTAGCCGATCAGGTTGAATTGGAGGCGTGCGATATTCAGCAGTTAGTCACTCGTTTTCAGAATAACCCCACTCGATGGTGTGCTAACTATGGAGAACGATTAGGTGTGCCGGCAATTTTTCCTCATGATGATTTTGATTTACTCACCACTTTGTCGAATGACAAAGGCGCTCAACATCTACTGCGTGAATCCGGCGGTATCGTAAACTGCGTTTTACTAAATAAGGCAAGCGCAGACATAGATACCGTTGAGCAGTTAAATTGTTATACCGCTAAACAGGTGCTAAGTTAAATAATTTAAACTTTAAGCAATCAATCTATCGCAAGCAGGGGTTCAGCTTAAATAAAAAAACAAACTAAACTTTAATTGAACATGTTTGTATGAATGCATACTGCGCAGCGCATAAAGTTGCGCACACTACTTAAGAGCAATGTCGAGGGTCAAGTTGCTTTAATTTTAATGGTATTACCAACTGCTCAGCACAAATCGCAGTGCAGTTGATTGAAAGCTAATTCAAGGGGCGGGTTATGGTAACGTTTACAATTAATGGCAAAGTGATTGAATCACAAGCAAGTGAAGATACACCACTGCTATGGGTTATTCGTGATGAAGTAGGGTTAAAGGGCACTAAGTTTGGTTGTGGCATAGCAATGTGTGGTGCGTGTACCGTGCATTTAGATGGACAGGCTACACGTTCATGTGTATTACCCGTAGGGGCTGTGGCTGGTAAAAACATTACCACTATTGAAGGTCTCAATAACGAACACCCGCTTCAAAAAGCATGGGTTGAAGAGCAAGTACCGCAATGTGGTTATTGTCAATCAGGGCAGATTATGCAAGCGGCAACATTACTTGCAGACAATCCGTCGCCAACAGATGAAGAAATTGTCAATCATATGAATGGTAACTACTGCCGCTGTATGGCATACAAACGTATAAAATCGGCAATACAACGTGCGGCCAATGAGTCACAAAGTGCAGTACAAATGTTTAACCCAAATGAGCAAGACGTTTAATTGGAGCGCATAATGAAAAAACTATTTCAAAAAAACAGCGAAACCGTCAACTTAAATCGTCGTTCATTTATGATTGGCAGTGCTAGTGCGGGCTTGGTAATGGCATTTGCGCCTGCGTTACTTTCAGGTTCTTTAAGCGCAAAAGAATCAATTTCACAACAGGCGTTTTCACCCACTATTTGGTGGACAATGGATACCAAAGGTGGGGTAGAGGTTAGCATTGCAAAAGCTGAAATGGGCCAACACATTGGTACTGCTTTAGCACGAATAGTGGCCGACGAGTTAGAGTGTGATTGGGATAAAGTATCAATTACTTACGTAGATACCCATGAGAAATGGGGATATATGGTTACAGGTGGTTCGTGGTCAGTATTTCAAAGTTTTAAACCGCTATCGCAAGCGGGTGCTGCGGGTCGCTTAGCCCTTATTGATGCAGGGGCTAAAATGCTAGGGGTTAAACCAGAGCAATGTATTGCACAAAAAGGGCAAATTATTGCTGGTGGTCAATCGGTAAGTTACGCTGATATTGTACAAAAAGGTGAATTTAATCTTACCTTTACAAGTGAAGAAGTTGCAAAGCTTCCTTTAAAACCAGCTAATAAACGTCATTTAACCGGCTTAAATCAAGATTTTAAAGCATTAGATATACCCGCTAAAACAAACGGAACTGCAGTGTATGGCATTGATGTTGAAATAGAAGGTATGGTGTATGCGCGTCCGGTTATTCCTCCAACACGTTACGGCAGTAAAGTAACAAGCGTTGATGACAGTGGCGCAAAAGCAATTAAAGGTTATCGCGGTTTTGAAATATTAAACGATCCTAGTAATACCGTTGAGGGATGGGTTGTTGTACTGGCTGATAATTATCACAGTGCTATTAAAGCGGTTGATGCGTTAAATGTAAGCTACCAAGTAGGCAAAACTGCCAACGTTTCCGAGGCAGATATTCAGGCGCAGGGTAAAAAATTATGTGACGATAGTTCATCAGGTACTTTATTTGTGGATGAAGGCAATACGCCTCAGGTTTTGGCCGATGCAAAAAACACATTTGATGCAACTTACACCACGGCGACAGCAAGTCACTACCAATTAGAGCCACTTAACGCCATAGCTGAATTTAAAAACGGTAACTGGATTGTACATACGGGTAACCAATGGCAATCACTCACGTTACCTGCTTTAGCCAAAGCCCTTGATATAGAGCAAAATAAAGTCATTATTCGTCCTTACTATTTGGGTGGTGGCTTTGGACGTCGTTTATTTGGTGATTGGACGGTCCCTGTTGTATTAACGGCAAAAGCAATAGGTAAACCGGTTAAGCTTGTATTTACCCGTGAAGATGACAGTTTATTTGATCAGTCTCGCTCAGCGTCTACGGCTAAACTAACCGCTTCGTTCGGTGAAAAGGGAGAGCTTAGCGCATTAGAGCATGCGTTTGCTGCAGGCTGGCCAACCAAAGCAATGGCGCCAGGCTTTTTGGCTCCTGGTGTTGATGGTAATGGTAAATTTGATTCGTTTTCTGCCTCAGGTGCTGATCACTGGTATAGCATGAGTAACCATCGTGCTCGTGCTATCAATAACGAGTTAGCACAAAGCACTTTTACGCCGGGTTGGTTACGTTCAGTTGGACCGGGTTGGATTGTATGGAGCCTTGAGTCTTTTATAGATGAAATAGCGCACAAGCAAGGTATTGATCCGGTTAAGTTTCGTTTATCAATGCTTGACGGTAAAGGAAAACAAGCGGGTAAAGCACCTGAGAGTGTGGGTGGCGCGCGCCGTTTACATGATGTACTTAAAAAAGTGTCAGACAAAGTTAGCTCAATAAAGCTTAACGAAAACGAGGGCATTGGTTTTTCGGTTAGTTCAGGGCAAGAGCGCCATATGCCGGCATGGATTGGCACCGCAGCCCATGTTCACGTTAACAAAAGCGATGGCAAAATCACCCTTAAAAAGTTATACGCTGTTGTTGACGCAGGTTTAATTGTACATCCTGATGGTGCGATGGCTCAATTAGAAGGGTCATTATTATGGGGAGCGAGTATGGCCTTACATGAGTCTAACTCTTATAAAAATGGCCAAGTAGCTGCTACAAACTTTAATACTTACCTTCCACTGAGAATGCAAGATGTACCCGAAATGGACATTGAGTTTGTGCAAAGTGATGAGTTTCCGGTAGGGTTAGGGGAGCCAGGTGTTATTGGCGTTGCGCCAGCAATTGGCAATGCCATATACAATGCAGTAGGTGTACGTTTACGTGACTTACCAATGAAACCAAGTGCAGTTGTAAAAGGTTTAAAAGCCTAAATAAACACCAAAAGCGTGTAAACCTTAAATTTACACGCTTTTGTAGTGCAAGTTATTAGGCTCATATTAGATTAAATACATAAGGCCTTTATTTTATATTAATAAAGCCAAAATCCTTGTGTTAACCTACAACCATAATAAAAGCATAACCTGTAATACTCACAGGCCCAGTCAAACAAAGTAAAGTGAAGGTTTTTTATGCTCATCGACCCAGCAGGGCGAAAATTTAGTTACTTACGTTTATCGATTACCGATGTGTGTAATTTTAAATGTGTTTATTGTTTACCCGATGGCTACCAATGTGACCATGACAGAGAATTCCTTTCACTGAATGAAATCAGTAATACTATTAGTGCTTTTGCGCATCATGGTATTACCAAGCTACGTATTACTGGCGGTGAACCCACCCTTAGAAAAGATTTCATAGATGTTATTCGTGTGGCTAAAGATACACCGGGCATTACAAAAATAGCTGCTACAACAAACGGTTTTTCAATGCATAAGCACATTAACAATTGGGTAGATGCAGGGCTTAATGCGATTAATGTGAGTATTGATACACTTGATCCAAGAATGTTTAATACTATTACCGGTCACGATAAATTTAATACCGTGATGAAAGGCATAGACGCCGCGTTAGAAAGCGGTATTGAATCGGTAAAAATAAACAGCGTGTTAATGAAGCAATATAATGGTCAAGAGCTCGACACATTTTTAGCGTATTTAAAGCATCGTCCAGTCACTATGCGCTTTATTGAACTAATGCAGACTAACGATAATAAGGCATTTTTTGATAAAAATCACGTATCGGGCCAGTCAATTAAAGTACGATTACGTGCAGCAGGGTGGCAACCTGTCATTAGAAGCATTACAGACGGTCCTGCTCAGGAGTTTTACCATCCTGATTACCAAGGGCGTATCGGCTTAATAATGCCTTACAGCAACGACTTTTGTAACACATGTAACAGGCTGAGAGTGTCTTCTTTGGGTAAATTACACCTTTGTTTGTTTTCAGAGCAAGGTATTTCATTACGAGAGTACATGAGTGAAAACTCAAACCAAGCACTTATAAACCAGCTATCTCGCTATATTAAAACTAAAAAACCAACTCATTTACTACATCAAGGCGAAACAGGTGTAACAACTAACCTTTCAATGCTGGGTGGTTAGCGGTTAAAAATGTCACAATGTGGTGTAATAACGCTCGGTTACACTTGTTATATATTTATTACAGGGTAGAATAATCCCTTAGTTCGACGTTATTGAGTTAATTGAATGGATATCACCGCTCTAAATAGTACTAAAGCATTAAGAAAGCACGTTCTTATATGGATGTGTTTGTTTTTTGGTTCTGTGTCATTATTTTTTAGCGCATTAAACGTATTCAGTGGTGTCTATTTGCTCGGCTTTTTAGAGCTCTGTTTTTCAATTTATTGCTTGTATACCATTCATCATTTAAGTAAGCATGCATTGCGGTTTTGGCAGTCTGTTGTAATGTGTGTATTGGTTTGTATTATAGTTTTGTACGCCAATTATATATCAGAACCTAAATATGGCTTATTTGTATGGTCATTCGCTTTGCCTGTATTGTGTTACTTATTAATGGGAAAGCGATACGGAATTTTCTTCTCAGGTACTGTCCTCTTTATTCAATCACTGATTTTATTAAGTAAATCTTCGCCTGATCCTATAGTAAATTTAAATATGGCGATTAACTTACTATTGGCCTATGTCAGTATTTGGACTGTTTCGCATATTTTTGAGGGAAGCCGCGCGCTTTCATCTAAACGTTTAAAAAACCTAGCACTACTTGATCCATTAACTGGCGCAGGTAACCGGTTATCAATGAACCACTATTTTGAAGTAGAGCTGGTTGATAAAACAAATACCTATTTATTTTTACTCGACTTAGATTACTTCAAACAAATAAATGACAAATTTGGCCACGATGTAGGCGATAAAGTACTTACTGAAATTGCAACGCTTTTAAGAATAACCTTAGCAAAGGGGTACGTGTTTAGGGTTGGCGGTGAGGAGTTTGCCGTTATTCATTCTTTTGATAGCAAAGACGAAGCCTTATTTGCAGCTGAAAAACTAAGAGAAACCGTTGAAAAAACACCGTTTAATATTGAGGGTCATGCAATTAAACTTACTATCAGTATTGGTGTAGCGGACTATCAAGCTAACCCCTCGCTTGAATCTATCTTTATTGCAGCTGATAAACAACTTTACAAAGCAAAACGCTTAGGTAGAAATAAAGTATATGCAAGTTCAAAAGAGCAAGTAAAGCCAATAGAAGTGCCTGCCTAATACATTTGCTCAAAGTTTGGGATACCGCGTTCCCAAATTGGTTTATCCTTTCCTAAATATTCGCGCACTGCATCAAAAAATAACCGTGTACGTACAGGTAAATCTCTGTGCGGATAAACAGCATACATAGCACTGTAATCCATTAGCTTAACATCCGTTAATATAGGAATTAATTTACCCTCAGTAATTTCGTCAGCGATTATAAATGCCGGTGCTACAAAATAAGCAGTGCCAGATATGGCCTTCATTAGCAGTGCTTCAGCGTCGTTGGCACGATATACACTTTTTATTTTTTGCTCACATGGCTCACCAGAGCTATTGTAATAATCCACTGTTTCAACTCTCATAGAGTTGCTCGCATAACTTGCCGCAGGCAAATCTGCTAGTTCTTCCATGGAGGATGGCATACCATACGTGCTGATAAACTCGGGGGCGGCAACAATTAATAAGCGATTACGTGCAATTTTACGGGCAATAAGGGATGAATCCTTTGGCTCACCAATACGAAATGCTAAATCGAACCCTTCAGATACAATATCTACTAATCTGTCATCAAGCCTTAATTCAACTTCAACCTGAGGAAAGCGCTTTTGAAAGTCATTGAGTACAGGTTGTAAGTAGCGCCTACCAATGAGTGTTGATGAAGTAATTTTGAGGACGCCACGAGGCTCTAAGTGGTAGTTTTCGGCCATGCGCACGGTTTCGCCAAGCAGCTCTCTGAGCTCACCGGCTTTTTTTATCATTTCTGCACCTGCGGCAGTGAGTGAAAATGAGCGAGTAGTGCGGTTTAGCAATCTTACCCCTAGCTCATCTTCTAAACGACTAATTTGTTTAGAGATCACAGAGCGATCGATATTACGTAATTCGGCAGCTTTAGCAAAAGAGCCTTGCTCAACCACTTCAAGCAACATTAAAAGCCGACTTGTCGTATCCATAAAACCACCAAAATAATACTATTGATGCCATTTTGGCATTAATGAATTTAAAAATCTATGGTTTTTGTCCGCAGGTATAACCCGTAGTATACGTTCTTAATCAATTAAAGGAGCGTCTTCATGAAAAAACACCTTATCGCTGCTGCATTTGCAGGCGCATTTTTAACACTTGCTGGTTGTGCTGATGAAAGCACACCGCCTTCGGCTCAAGCACAATTCCTTCAACCTATAGATGTTGCTAACGTACTTGTTAAACCAGTACAAAGCTGGCACACCTATACAACTCGCTTAGAGTCACCGCAAGAAGTTGCACTTATGCCACGAGTATCTGGTGTTATAGAAGCGATTACGTTTAATGAAGGTGACCTTGTTAAAAAAGGAGATGTATTATTTAAGCTAGATGACCGTCCGTTTGCGGCAGTCGTTGCCAGTTTAAAAGCCCAAGTTAATAGTGCACAAGCTGCGCTTGAGCAAGCAAAAAGCGAAGCTAAACGCGCTGAGCGTTTAACTGAACGTAAAGCAATTTCAACTGAGCAAGCAGAGTCTCGTACCTCTGTATTACGCCAACGCGAAGCACAACTTGCTGCATTACAAGCACAGCTAACATCAGCTGAACTTGATTTAGAATTTACAGCCATTGTATCACCTATCGACGGTGTGATCTCGCGTGCCAATATCACGAAAGGTAACAACATCATTGCAGGGCAAAGCGTGCTAACCAGCATTGTTTCTAACGAAAAAATGTACGCCTATTTTGATGTGGACGAACGCACCTGGAATAGTGATTTTAGTAACGTGACCTCAAAAAGCCGCCAAGCCGTTGTAATGCAAAAAGTAGGCGAGCGCGATTTTGCTTACAAAGGGTACATTAACTTTATTGATAATCAAATTAACTCATCAACAGGTACGCTGCGTGTACGTGCTGTATTTGATCAGGATAACAGTCAATTACGAGCAGGGTCGTTTGCGCGTATTAAGCTTGCTGCTAATTCAGTTACAGAGCAAATAATTGTGCCAGATAGAGCAATAGGGACTGATTTAAAAAACCGCTTTGTTTTAACTGTGGGTGAAAATAATGTGCTGCAGTACAAATTAGTCACAGTGGGTGAGCGTTATGGTTCTCTTCGTGCCATCACCTCAGGTCTTTCAGAGGGCGATGTAATAGCCGTAAATGGCCCTGCTCGTGTTGGACCAGGTATGCCTGTGGCACCGAACAAAGTAACCATTGATAGCAGTGATGTTGCGTTCACCATGAACAATGACGATTCAAGCTTAGTCGCAAAGCAATAAGGTTTTTTAGATGAAATTTTCACACTTTTTTATACAGCGACCCATTTTTGCGGCCATGCTGTCTTTGGTTATATTAATTGCTGGTGGTATTTCGTTATTCCAACTGCCAGTAAGTGAATACCCAGAAGTCGTGCCTCCTACCGTGGTTGTAACAGCAAGCTACCCAGGAGCTAACCCAACGGTAATAGCGCAAACGGTAGCAACGCCGTTAGAGCAAGAAATTAATGGTACAGAAAACATGCTGTATATGTTTTCTCAAGCAACCAGTGATGGTCGTATGACGCTGACGGTTACATTTGCACTAGGTACTGATTTAGACCGCGCCCAAGTACAAGTACAAAACCGTGTAAACAGTGCCTTGCCACGTTTACCTGAAGAGGTGCAACGTTTAGGTGTGGTGGCTGAAAAATCGTCGCCCGATTTAACCATGGTGGTGCACTTGTACTCACCAGAAAAATCGCACGATACCGCGTATTTGTCTAACTATGCCGACCTATATATTAAAGACGAAATAGCACGCTTACCGGGTGTGGGTGACTTGCGTTTATTTGGCGCAGGTAAATACGCTATGCGTGTATGGTTAAACCCAGATGCGCTAGCAGCACGCGAGCTAACAGCAACCGATGTAATAACTGCACTTCGTTCACAAAACCAACAAGTAGCAGCGGGTAGCTTAGGTGCACAGCCGGTTTCTAACGACAGTCAATTTCAAGTACTGTTAAATGTAAAAGGGCGTTTAAACAGTATTGAAGAGTTTGAACAAGTAATTATTAAAGTGGGTGATGAAGGCCAAATAACACGCCTTACTGATATTGCCCGCGTAGAGCTTGGCCAAGACAGCTATTCTTTGCGTGCCGAACTTGACTCGCAACCTGCACTTGCAATGCCTATATTTCAACGCCCAGGGTCTAATGCAATTGAGCTTTCTGACCAAGTACGCGAAACCATGGCTCGCTTATCAAAAGACTTTCCTGAAGGTGTAGAATACGACATAGTTTATGATCCTACTGTATTTGTTCGTGGCTCTATTGATGCTGTAATTGCCACGTTGCTTGAAGCTATTGTACTAGTAGTGATTGTTGTCATTGTGTTTTTACAAACATGGCGTGCATCTATTATTCCACTTATTGCGGTGCCTATTTCACTCATTGGTACGTTTGCGGTAATGCAGTGGTTAGGCGTATCTATTAACACCTTGTCGCTGTTTGGTTTAGTACTTGCCATTGGTATTGTGGTGGATGACGCCATAGTTGTAGTTGAAAATGTTGAGCGTAACATTGAACAAGGATTATCGCCGCTTGAGGCAACACGTGTTGCTATGAGCGAAGTAACAGGGCCTATTATTGCCATTGCACTCGTATTATGTGCTGTGTTTATTCCTACGGCATTTATTACCGGACTGTCAGGGCAATTTTATAAGCAATTTGCCTTAACAATTACTATTTCAACGGTGATTTCAGCAATTAACTCGTTAACGCTGTCGCCAGCATTAGCGGCACTGTTGTTAAAGTCTCACGATACTAAGCCAGATGCATTTACACGTTTGTTAAATAAACTATTTGGCCGCTGGTTATTTAAACCCTTTAACCGTGTATTTGACCGAGGCGCCAAAGGCTACGAAAAATTAGTAAAAAAACTAATTCGTATGAGCTTTATTGTAATGATCGGTTATGTTGCCCTAGTAGGTGGAACCATTAAGTTGTTTGATGCAGTACCTGGTGGGTTTATTCCACAACAAGACAAACAGTACTTAGTTGCCATTGCGCAACTACCTGATGCAGCAAGCCTTGACCGCACTGAAGATGTACTTAGACAAATGCAACAAATTGCACTTGAAGTACCAGGTGTTGCTAATACGGTTGCGTTTCCAGGTCTATCAGTAAATGGCTTTACCAACAGCCCTAACAGCGGGATTGTGTTTACCCCGTTAGATGCATTTGAAGATAGAACCGATCCGAGTAAATCGGCCATGGCTATAGCCGCGCAGTTAAATCAACGGTTTGCAGCAATTGACGAAGCGTTTGTTGCAGTATTTCCACCGCCGCCAATTCAAGGTTTAGGTACTACAGGTGGCTTTAAACTTCAAATTGAAGACAGAGCAAACAAAGGTTTTGAAGCGTTATTTAATAGCCTACAAACAGTGATTGGTAAAGCGCAACAAGATCCAGCATTAATGGGGCTTTACTCAAGCTTTAGAATTCAAGTTCCACAAATGGATATTGATATTGACCGTGAACAAGCGTTAATTCAAGGCATTCCGCTTGACGAAGTGTTTAATGCTTTACAAATATACTTGGGTTCTGTGTATGTAAACGACTTTAATATGTTTGGCAGAACGTACCAAGTAAATGCGCAAGCTGATGCTGATTATCGCCTAGACCCAGATCAAATTCTTAACCTTAAAGTAAGAAACCGTGAAGGTAACATGGTGCCATTAGGCTCAATCCTAACGGTTACGCCAACAATTGGCCCAGACCGTGTAATGCACTACAACGGTTACCCAAGCGCAGAGCTTAACGGCAGTCCTGCACCTGGTTTTAGTTCTGACCAAGCTCAACTGGCAATTGAGGCTATTTTGGCCGACAACTTACCCAGTGGTATTGAGTACGAATGGACTGAAGTAACGTACCAACAAGTATTAGCAGGCAACACTATGGTGTATGTGTTCCCATTAGTTGTGTTACTTGTGTTTATGGTATTGGCTGCACAATATGAAAGCTTACGCTTACCACTGGCAATTATTTTAATTGTGCCAATGACGATATTTTCAGCATTACTTGGTGTTTGGTTTGTGGGTTCAGACAACAATATATTTACGCAAATAGCGCTTATTGTACTGGTGGCCTTGGCCTCTAAAAATGCGATATTAATGGTTGAATTTGCAAAAGATAAAAACGATACAGGCTTATCTCATATTGATGCAATATTAGCGGCATGTCGTATGCGTTTACGCCCAATACTTATGACATCAATCGCGTTTACAGCGGGTGTTATACCACTTGTACTTGCAACGGGTGCAGGGGCTGAAATGCGCCATGCGATGGGTAATGCCGTGTTCTCTGGGATGATTGGTGTAACCGTGTTTGGTTTATTGTTTACCCCGGTGTTTTACATGCTTGTTGTAAAGAAAAAAGGTAACACACAGGAGTTATCAAATGACTAATAAAATAGCAAAGCGGTTTAAAACACAGTTAACCGTAGCTTCTGTATTAATGGTCACGCTTATATCTGGCTGTGCAAGTAAAGTTGATGTGCTTGGCGAGCAAAAAACAATTAACGAATTTGTTGCCAGTGCTGCAGTTGCTGACCAACTAAGTGGTGCAGATGAAACTAACTGGTGGCACGCGCTCAAGTCCGAGCAGCTAAATCAATTAGTCACAGATGCACTCGCTAAAAACTACGACCTAAAAACAAGTCAGCTTGTACTAAAAAGTGCATTAGCTAGGCTGGGCGAGCAAAAAGCACAATATTTACCGCAAGGTGGTGTTGAGGTAGGCGCTCAAAGAAGCGGCTTAGGAGATACAAACTCACGCCAATCAAGTGCTAATTTTGCACTTAATTGGCAGCTTGATTTATTTGGCCGAGTTACTGCTTTAGTTGATGCCGCAAATGCATCGGCTATGAGCCAAGCAGAGCAAGTTCGTTTACTCCAAATTGAAGTTGTTTCAGCGGTTGTTAAAGGGTTTGTTAGCTATCAAGGTAATGCTGAAAAACAGCGCATTATTAGCTTACAAATACAAGCGCTTGAGCAAAGTATTGATGTGTTACAAGCGCGTGTTGATGAAGGCGTTGCAAGTGAGCTTGATTTAAACCGCACCCTAGCGCAATTACGCCAGCAACAAGCGTTAATTCCAGCCATTGAGTTTGCCAAGTACAGTGATTTATCAACGCTTGCTGTTCTTACAGGGCGTTTAACTCAAAATATTGAATTAACAAATGAACTGAGTGTGTTACGCAATAAATTTGACGTAACACTTAGTAAGCCAAATGCCGCTATTGCACTGAGGCCAGATATTAGCCGTGCAATTTATGACTTTAGCCAAGCCAATAGTTTAAGTGTGGCAGCCAGTAAAGCTTTACTACCAGATGTAAGCCTAAGTGGTTTTGCAGGTGTGTTAAGTGTAGGTAGTAATGGCTTTAGCGATACACAACAGCAATGGCAAATTGCGCCTAAGTTGCAATGGTCAATCTTAAGCTATCCTGCTCTTTTAGCACAACGAGACGCACAACAGTTTTTAAGTGAAGCCGCTTACAGCGATTATCAAAATGTGGTGCTTAAAGCACTTAGTGAAAGTGAACTCTCGTTGCAGGGATTAGTTAATCAGGCACAGCAAAAACGTTTTGCAGATGAACGTTTTGACTTTGCTAATAAAGCCTTTTTACAAGCAGAAGCCATGTATGAAGAAGGCCAAATCCCTTATCTAGAGTTGTTAGATGCACGGCAGGATGTTTTAATAGCACAAGAAAATGCAGTTGAAACAACCATTTTATCGTTACTTGCTAAGGTCAATGCGTACCAATCATTTAATGGGCAATGGAGCTATGCACTAAGTAACACAAATAAGTAGAGTTTAACGATGTCTGATACTGATATTTTAACGCAAAATACTATACCGCACACAATGCGTGCCATTGTATTAGAAAAACCGAATGATCAAATAAATTTAGCTGACATTGAGTTACCTGTTCCCGAGTGTTCAGATAACGAGCTACTGATAAAAGTAGAATATGTTGGTTTAAACCCCGTTGATGGGCATTTTGCAAAATCAGGTTTTTGTCAGTGGCAGTACCCGCATATTTTGGGGTTAGATGCGGTAGGTGTTGTAGTAAAAGCAAGTAAAGGGATTTTTCCTAATGTTGGCGAGCGAGTCATGTGGCATGCCAACGTAGGTGGGCAAGGGGTACTGAGTGAATACACAAAAGTGCCTAATTTTGCAGTGTCTATTGTACCGCAAGAATTAAATCCAGCGGTTGCTGCTGTGTTGCCTTGCGCCGGAATGGCAGCACTAATTAGCTTAGATAAAATTAGTATCACAGAAGGCCAAACTGTTTTTATTGAAGGTGGGGCAGGTGCTGTGGGTCAGTTTGCTATTCAGTTCGCTAAACAGCGTGGCGCTGATGTATTTGCAACTGCTTCTAAAAAAAATCACAAACTCGTTAAACAGCTTGGCGCTGATGTTGTGTTTGACTACAACGATAAAAAGTTGTGTGAAAAAATTCGTAGGGAGCTAGGGCCGCAAGGGTTCGATGCAGTAATTGATACCGTGGGTGGTGAGTCGACAGCGCGTAATATCGAACTCATGCGTTTTTGCGGAAAAATAGCGTGTTTAAATCCATTACCTTGTTTTGAACAAGATCTAATGTATCGGCGCGCGCCAAATATAAGTGTTGTGTCGCTTGGTGGTGCATGGCTCGCTAATAGTTTATGTGCGCAGCAACGCTTGAGCTTTATGGGTAATTTATTACTCGAAGGCGCCACTAATGGTGATATTAAAGCACCGACCTTAACGCCTGTTGAGTTTAACGCAAACGCGGTATCTAATGCCTTAAACACGCAGCTCGCGGGTGGTTTTACAGGCAAGCATGTCGTAAAAATAGGCTGTTAAAAAACTCTAATTAATACAAAACGCAGCCTGTTTAAGCTGCGTTTTTTTATGCCTTTTTTAGGTGTCATTCACTTATTATTTTTCATACATTTACACTAATAAGCAAAAGCATTTTAAAAAACTTGAGTGGCCATAAATCACGTATTTAACGTGTCAACTTACGCTGTTCAGTACAATAAATCAGGCTTAAATTCAAAAATTAAAACAGTCTGTATTTAAAAAAACACCCCTAATTTATTACCCACTTTACAGATTATTTGCTATTGGGTGCCTTTGCACGGCGTTTTATCAATCAATCTTAAAAAATTTATCATTTTCAGCGTACAGGTGTAAGCCTTTGTGTTTCAACAGTTTACGTTCGAGTAAAGAAAATAAATTGAAAAAACTGTTAATTAATTGAATAGAGTAATTGATCTAAAGCGATTTTTATGACGTAATGTAGGTATTATTTATCTGGTCGGATGAGTTCAATCATGAGTTTACGTACAAAGTTAAAAAAAGTTTTACCAAGTATTTCTATCACTGAGCAAGAAGCGCTAGACGCGGGTGATGTTTGGCTTGAAGGTTCTATCTATCAAGGTAAGCCTGATTTTAGTGCATTACGCGATGTACCAGCAGCTACACTAACAGCTGACGAACAAGCATTCCTTGACGGCCCTGTACAAGAGCTACTAGGCATGATTGACGATTCAGTAATTCAAAATGGCATTCACTTACCGAATGACATTTTAGAGTTTTTGAAAAAAGAACGTTTCTTCTCGCTTATCATTCCTAAGTCATTTGGTGGTTTAGAGTTTAGCCCTTACGCAAACTCAACAATTGTTGGCACAATTGCGACTAAAAGTTCTGCAGTAGCAGTAACAGTAATGGTACCTAACTCATTAGGTCCGGGTGAGCTACTTCTTCACTTCGGTACGCAAGAGCAACAAGCGCATTACTTACCACGCTTAGCAAACGGCACAGACATCCCATGTTTTGCCCTAACAAGCCCTGAAGCGGGTTCTGATGCAGGCGGCATTCCAGACGTTGGTAAAGTAACCAAAGGCATGCACAACGGCGAAGAAGTTCTTGGCCTAGAAATTACATGGGACAAGCGTTATATCACACTTGCACCAATCGCAACTGTTCTTGGTTTAGCATTTAAAGTAGTTGACCCAGACGGTTTATTAGGTGGTAAAGAAAACCTAGGTATCACGTGTGCCTTAATTCCAAAAGAGCACCCAGGTGTAGAACTTGGTAACCGCCACGATCCAATGGGTATCCGTTTTTACAACGGTACTACACGTGGTAACAAAGTATTTGTACCAATGGATTTTGTTATTGGTGGTCAGAAAAACATCGGCCGTGGTTGGCAAATGCTGGTTAGCTGTTTAGGTGCTGGCCGTGGTATTTCACTACCCGCGCTAGGTGTAAGTACAGCGCAAGTTGCACTTAAATCTGCATCTGAATACGCAGCAGTACGAGAGCAGTTTGGTCTATCAATCGGTCAGTTTGAAGGTATTCAAGAAAAGCTTGCTGACATTGCGGGTAAAACATACCTTCAAGAAGCAATGCGTGTACTTACAACTGAAGGTTTAGGTATGGGCTTAAAACCGTCGGTAGTAACGGCAATTGCTAAATACCACATGACTGAACTTGGCCGCGACGTATTAGACTCGGCGATGGATATTCAAGCTGGTAAAGCGATTCAAAACGGTCCACAAAATACACTAGCAAGTGGCTACGTTGCACAACCTATTGCAATTACTGTAGAAGGTGCAAACATCCTTACTCGTAACCTGATGATATTTGGTCAAGGTGTTATGCGTTGTCACCCATACTTACAATCTATGGTTGAATCAATCCACAGCGACGACAAAGGCGCTGATGCAGAATTTAACGGTATTTTACGTAAAACAATTGGTTACAGTACAGCAAACAGCTTACGTGCATTCCGTTTAGGTGTATTACCATTTACAGCTGGCGCAAGCTCAGCATTACCAGAAGTACGTGACTACGAAAAAGCAGTTCATAAATTATCTGCAAAACTTGCAGTATACGCTGACTTCTCGTTGTTAGTACTTGGCGGTAAATTAAAGCAAGCAGAAATGCTATCAGCACGTTTAGGCGATGTAATGAGCTTCTTGTACGCAGCTATGGCATCAATTAAATACTACGAGCAAAAAGTAGCGAGCAGCGAGCGCGAGCAAGCAGCACCTTACTTCCATTATGCAACTCGTTTTGCACTACAAAGCGCAGAAGAAGCATTGCACAAGTTCTTAGATAACTTCCCTGCAAGTGGTACTCGTAAGTTTATTCGTTTCGTTACAATGAACTACTCAACTAAAATGCCAAAAATCAGCGATGATTTAATCCGTGAATTAGCTGAACAAGCACAGCTTGATACAGCATTTAAAGCGCAAATAACGCATTTAGTTAAGCCTATTGAAGGCGACGGTCATCATATCAACGAGCAAGCTTATAAAGCTAAAATTGCATCACTAGCTGAACTTGCAAAAGTTAAAAAAGCATTACGTGCAAGAACCATCAAGCCAGGTGCTCGTTTTAGCATTACGCTTGAAAACGCACTTGCTGCAAACGTAATCACAGATGCTGAGTTTGCTCAGTTAATTGATTACAACAAGAAACGTGAAAAAGCGATTCGTGTTGATGAGTTCGATTTTGATATGAACATATTAGATGACAACGCACAACCAGTTAACCCACTTAAAAGTGTGGTTAACCAGTAAGCTACAAAGCTAATTCAATGATGCAAAGCGCCAGCAAAATCGGCGCTTTTATTCTTAAGTGACTAATTAGTGTGGAGCCCCGTTTGATTAAAACCAAACGGGGCTTTTTTATGTGTTTTTTAAAGTAGCAATAGATAGCAATATTGGTCTTAAAGCGAATATGTAACGCTAGAGGATTAAAAAGGCGCTCATAATTTTGAAAAAGGGCTAACAACTCCATTAGCAGCTTGTGTTTTAGCTGACATGTTACGTTTTAATACAATATGGTCTAAAAACGCTTCGACTTCTGAATTTCCCATTGAGCTTGGGTGGCGTTTGTCGTGAAAGTGAATAAAGTTTGGACCCAACTCAAATAAGCATTAATAGTTCTTAATGAATACTGTCGAGTGAGCATATAGTCGGCAATGTAATTTAAATACGCAGAGCGAGTTTTCATTTTCAATTCGTGAAATTAGCGCTGTATATATGCACAGCCATGGCTTCGTCGCTCGCATAGTCAAGAAAACGACCCATTCGCTCGTTTTATACTAAGAAGAATGGACTTCCCAGCTTTCACTAGACAGTTTTTAATTCAGAATAATACGCTTCTTCAAACTTAGCTGCATAGAACCGGTGTTTGGGAATATTACCGTAAATAAGGGCATGAATAAACTGACCTTGCGGGGGCAAATGAAAGTGAATGCTCAGTGGCAGCTGTATTGCCTTGTTCATAACATAGAAAAGCTGCAAAACAGGCTGCATTAAAAAAGGTAAGCTACTACCTCTCCAAATAAGCCACTTAAACACCTGTCGCCCCTTCCAAAACACCAACTAAAGTAACAGCAAACCCTCTTTTTATACTTTATGTAAAATCGAAGTAACCGATTGAATCAAAGTAGGAACTCGGCTATGGTTAATACATCAATTAAAGTAAATTTAAAACAAGTTAATCTACAGGTTCGTTAGATTGCTTCAAATAAATTGATACTTACATACTAAAACGGAATCGATAACATGAGCGTGAAATGGGGAATTATTGGCTGCGGGAAAGTGGTAGAAGATAAAGTAGGCCCTGCATTTAGCTCAATTACCGGTAGTGAATTAGTTGCTGTTATGCGGAGAGATCAACAAGCTGCTCAACGCAGCGCAGAAGCATTGGGAGCTCGTCATGCCTTCTCTTCTGTACCCGAACTTCTAGATTCTGGAATAATCAATGCCGTCTATATCGCAACTCCACCTGGATTACATTTTTCTCAGGCTATGGAATGCTGTAAAAGAAAAATCCCAGTGTATATTGAGAAGCCTTTCACAAGAAATTTCACTGAAGCCAATAAGCTCGTGGAAGAATTTGAACGGCAAAACACTCCTCTGTTCGCCGCCCACTACCGCAGAGCATTGCCTAAATTTATACAAATAAAGGAACTCTTGGAGTCAGGAGAAATAGGCAAAATAAAGGGAGTAGATTTCAGGCTGAATCGAAAATACTCTGAGCACGCATGGCTGTATAACCCTGAAATCTCCGGCGGTGGAAAGTTTTTTGATATAGCCCCTCATACTATAGACCTATTGATATTTCTCTTCGGAGCGTTTTCAACGCTTAGCAGCAATGTTACAAATTTTTCAGAGCCGAACGGGACTGAAGATCTTGTTACCGCGATATTTCAGACTGACTCCGTAGCAGGAACTGTCAATTTCAATCTGAATAGTATCGAAAAATCTGACCACATGATTATTACAGGAACTGATGGCTCAGTTCAATTCTCTGTGCATGGAAATTCCCCGATCTCGGTTAACACTAAAGAAAACCACTATGAAATTGAAAGCCCAAGCCCCTCGTTTATAGAAACACCAATGATTCGCGAGGTCGTCCACTATTTGTCCGGTCACCCTGCAAAACCTTGTTTTGGGAAAGACGCTTTACCAGCTGTTCTTGCGATCGATAGCATTCTAGAAGAATTTTATGGTGGAAGGCAGAGAGATTTTTGGAAGGATCAACTATGACCAGCATAAGTCTAATAGATGTCATAGGGGTTATTGGCAGTATTACAACAATCGTTGTAGCTGCAATCGCGGGGCGACACTATGTTATCAGAATAGTCATAGGGCACATATGGCATGCTGATGGCGCTGGCTGGCAAATTATCAGCCCACTTTACGCGAACGCTCAGTCAACGCCGAAGGTGAAAAATTTTGCGCGCATAGAGGATGTCCTCGCACATCACGAGGTTGTGGAATCTTTAAAAACAGCAAAAATTGAATACGCGAACCTGAAATTCGGGTACGAAACTGAGGGAAGCTTCAAAAACTCTGTACTTGTTTGTGGCCCCTTCGCGAATTCCCAGTCAAAGAACACTGCAAAGAACTTTAATCTTTGTTACGAGATAAAAAGAAATAAAGAAAAGAATCTTCCGTACATTTACGACCATTTTTCCAAGAACGAAATCTACTCACCATCTGATCAAAGTAAAGAGAAGTCAGATATTGCAATAGTGGGAAGAATCACAGATAGGGAAACCAATCAGAAGCACATTATTTTATGGGGGCTTCATGGTATCGGGACATTTGGGGCTGCCGCTGCACTTAATGAATCAAAACTCATGTGGCGAATAAGACGGGAGGTTGGAAGCGAAGATTTTCTGGTTGTGGTGAAAGTCTCTTATTCGTCTATAGAGACAGTTGAAGGTGTCAATTTCTTTCATCAAATAAGAATTGGTTCGGAGACCCTTAGAAAGTGATTTACATTGTAGAGCCTAAGCGTCCAATGCCGCTGGGCTACCGAAACCCTCTTTTTTGTCAAGTTATCGCCAGCGAGTTATCCAGCTGTTTAGACTATGGAAAAGATTTCAGGCTAGTTGATTTAAACACTTCACATGAACCTAATCTTGAAGGTGCTGAATTGTATATTTTTAACACCCCTGAAGGGTGTGAAAAATCGATTGAAGAAACACTCTCAAAACTAGAAATTGATAATTCTGTCGATGTGCTTTTCGTCGGCGAAACTGTTACTGATGGCTTAACCGAAAATTTCTTTCGCAGCATTCGTACAGATGCCCGGCAATTTTCTTTTTCAGGGCGAGATGAAAAAAGAATCGCTTCTGTTGTGCTCAAAAGAGATCGATTTGAGTCAAGTTTGAAAAATTTGAACTACATTAATTCTGACAGTGTGTTCGTACCCAGTGCCAGTACTACACTTGAGGCTTCTGTCGGAAGCCTTCCCCCGCTATTCACTGATGAAATTTACGAAGAAATTTTAGTGTCGGGGCAACAAATATATCTAGAGGCATTCTCTAGAGGTTGCGAGTTCAAATGCAGCTTCTGCCATCTTAATAATCAAACGATCACATCTGGTGTAGTGCAAAATATCTGGCATGACACTGCTAATCTAATTGCAGAAATCAGATCGCGTTTAGGTTTCTGGCCTGCTATTCAATTTACAGATGAAAATTTTTTTGGTGGAAAAAACCTCTTAGAAAAGGACAAGAGACTGGATAGAGTGCTGGCTCTTTCTGAGAAGCTCCGCGCTATGGGCTTTGATGGCCGAATCGGCATTGATACAAGGTCTGATAGCCTTGCTAACCCAAATGAAAATTTGGAAATGTCCAATAAGAGATTGAGGGCTATTAAAGCTTTCTCTGAAAGTGGTCTTGACTACATTTATCTCGGCGTCGAATCATTTAATCAGTCTCAAATAAATAGGTATAAAAAGGGGTTTAAAAACGAATCTACCCTGAGAGCTATTCGCCTGCTCGAAGGTCTGGAAATACCGTTTACGATCGGCTTAATAAATTTCGACCCCCTTGTAACAGTTGAAGAAATTCAGAAGAATATTTCTTTTGTGGAAGAACACAAAATTCACTGCAACGTAGCTTCATTTCTTAAGGAGATGCGTTTGCATGCGAGATCTTCTTACATCAGAAAGAACGGAGGGAAACTGGCTATTTCCACTGGTAACAACCAAAAAAACCATTTGTTCTCAGATCGAGAGTCAGTTGACTATGTGTCTGATCAAGTAAAAAATATTGCTGGTGTGAGCAGAATAGTCCACAAACTTTTTTCTGATCACGGTTACAGGCATTCCGACGTAGCATATTTCATGCCACAGCTTCCGGACTATATAGAACAAGATCTCAGAACCTTACCTGCGGAAGTAATTGAGTTTGAAATTGACGTTCTTAGATATCTTATTGCCGAGCCAGACAATTCTTACGAAGACAGCAGCCAATTAGTGATTGAAAGATGTAAAAACTTCATTACTCATATTTTAAACAAATACAGCAAAATCTTTAGTTTAGGTGACCTAGAAAGTAGTTACGCTAGTAAGTTTCTTTCTTATCTAGAGCTTGTATTCAATGGTATCAGGCAGGAAATTGAAACCACCGGTGTTGGAACAACAGCAATCTAACAATGCCTTGCAGCCGACCGTCGTCCGCTACGCTCCCTCCGGCTGCTGTGTAGTGGTCAATAAAATTTGGCCACAGTTTTAGAATCTTGATATCTAACCTCAGATTCATTTGGCGCTAAACCGGCATTATAATTATGCGGCCTAACGTTATTGTAATATCCGTTGATATAATCACTAACGCTATATTTAGCATCTATAAAATTTCCATATCCAACCTTTGGCATCCATTCCGTTTTAAAGCTTCTAAAAAATCGCTCCATTGGTGCATTATCCCAACTGTACCACTACAATCACGCATTAAGCCTAATGAAACACAGTTCAGAAGGGATTAATGACCGACACATAGTTTGGTTTATTTTGAAAGAAAGTGAGGCTTTAACTAACTACTCTGGCCGGTTATCCGAGTCATTTATGTCAAATGTAAGGCTGCAATATCAGCTCAAAAAAAATACTGTTACTTTAATAGGAAAAGATGGGGGCATTAAATCTCAAGGAAGCACTGTTGATGTTAAAGCACTTTTTTCGATTATAGATGCCATGTATATGCGACAGCGAGAAGTACAACTAAAAAATTAAAAATGGGTGCCATTTAAAAATAAAAGCTGTGGGCTTGTTAAAGCATTAGGTTTAATTAAGTACTTTCACTAATAATACCGTCTAATGCTAAACTACAAAAAATTAATTACTTAATACAGCTATGGCATTTTACCTTTCCTTATTACAGCCTCACTTTAAACATATTGAAATAGGTGCAACACTTACTTCGCTTTGGAGCGGGTGTGGCAGTATTGTTGAGTGCAGGCTTGATAATGTGCCTTGTGTTATAAAGGCGATTAGAATACCCAGCCACATAAACCATCCAAAAATTAAGCAAAGCGAATTTGCATTAAAAAGAAAGCAGCAGTCTTATAATGTTGAATATAACTTTTATAAGCATTACAGCCAGCATTTACCTAAAACAGCAAGCAGTATTGCATGTGTGAGTGCTATTAATTGTGGCGATGAGTATGCGCTGGTATTTAAAAATTTTACTCAGTTTGGGTTTACGCAAGCCAGCTCGTTGCATATAAAGCCAATATTAAAGTGGCTTGCTCACTTTCATGCGTTTAATTTGAATAAGCAACATGATGATTTGTGGGAGCAAGGGTGTTATTGGCATTTAAATACCCGGCCAGATGAATTTAACGCGCTTATGTCAAACCCTAATAACGAGTTTGATATAAAAGTAGTTGCTAAAAAATTAGCTTCTCAGCTAGAACACACTAAGTATAAAACGTTAATCCATGGCGATGCTAAACTGGCAAACTTTGCTGTTAATTCAAATAATGAGGTACGTGGGTACGACTTTCAGTACACAGGCGCTGGCGTTGGTATAGTCGATGTTATGTATTTTATGACGAGCTGCTTTAGCTGTGAAGAGCTATATGCTCATGCAGAAAACGAACTTGCATATTATTTCGATGAGTTAGAACATGCACTCACTCAGTATCAACCTAATATACCTGCTCAAGCGGTAATAAAGGAATGGAAGGCGTTGTGGTCTGCTTCGTGGGCTGATTTTTATCGCTTTTTAGCAGGGTGGAGTCCAGAGCATTATAAATTAAATAGTTATATGCATGACCAAGTTGTTAGTTGGTTTGAAACCAACAGCTGAACTTTTACAATTGTGTTGTGCATAAATATCAAACAAACACATATATTTGCGCACAATGTATGAGAATTGCTTTAAAACTACAGGTCAAATGGTCATTTTTAATATAAAATATCGCTAATTATTGTCTAAGTAGGTTTTCATCATGGCTATTCACGTTATTACTCATCCACTTGTTCAACACAAATTAGGTTTAATGCGTGCTTTCGGCATTAGCACTAAAAGCTTTCGTGAGCTGTGCTCAGAGGTTGGCACATTATTAACGTACGAAGCAACGAAAAATATTCCCCTTGAAGACAATGAAATAACCAGTTGGGACGGCAACAAACTTAACGTACAGCATATTAAAGGCAAAAAAATTACAGTGGTGCCTATCTTACGTGCAGGTTTAGGTATGATGGATGGTGTTATGCAGTTGTTGCCTGCGGCTAAAGTGAGTGTAGTTGGCCTTCAACGCAACGAAGAAACGCTTGAGCCAATTCCTTATTTTGAGAAGTTGGTTGGTAACATTGAACAACGTCTTAGCTTGGTTATTGATCCTATGCTTGCAACAGGTGGCTCGATGATTGCCACAATAGACATGTTAAAAAAAGCGGGCTGTAAAGAAATCAAAGTTATAGTGTTAGTTGCAGCCCCTGAAGGGGTAGAAAAAACGTTAGCAGCTCACCCTGATGTAGAAATATTTACCGCCGCGGTAGACAGCCACTTAAACGAGAAAGGATATATAGTGCCTGGTTTAGGTGATGCGGGTGATAAAATATTTGGTACGGTGTAGTCGTCATTAATTAGCGTTAATTGTGTTTCGCGTTATGGGCAACGCAATCATTAAAGAGGCTTTCTGAGGAAGGCCTTTTTCGTGTTTGTTTATTACTTTATAACTGCAAAAAGCAATGTTTAAATTTAGGAGTGTGTAGTGAAAAGTAACGCAACGTTTTCAATTAAAACAATTTTAACCGGCGCACAAATGCTATTTGTTGCATTTGGTGCATTGGTATTGGTGCCGTTATTAACGGGGCTCGATCCTAGTGTGGCGCTATTTACTGCAGGTGTTGGCACATTACTATTTCAATTAGTGACTAAAGGGCAGGTACCAATATTTTTAGCCTCTTCGTTTGCGTTTATAGCCCCCATTATTGCAGGTGTACAAATGTGGGGCGTACCCGCTACGATGGGCGGATTAATGGCCGCTGGCGTTGCTTATATGTTATTAGGTTTGTTAGTTAAATTTAAAGGTGTGGCGACTCTTCATAAAATTTTACCACCGGTTGTTGTTGGCCCCGTTATTATGGTGATAGGTTTAGCGCTTGCGCCTGTTGCAGTTAACATGGCAATGGGTAAAACAGGTGATGGCAGTGTTCAGCTTATTGATGACAACAGTGCTATTTTAATTTCCATGTTTTCACTTGTGGTAACGCTTATTTTTGCCGTGTGGGGTAAAGGAGTATTTAAGTTAATTCCTATATTGGCAGGCGTAATAGCGGGCTATGGTTTATCGCTTGCGTTGGGGGTAGTACAGTTTGATGCGGTAAGTAATGCACACTGGTTTGCTATTCCAAACTTTACACTGCCAGAGTTTAAATGGCAGGCTATTTTGTTTATGGTGCCTGTGGCCATTGCGCCAGCTATTGAGCATATAGGCGATATGATGGCTATAAGCCAAGTGACTAAAAAAGACTTTTTAAAAAAGCCAGGTTTGCACCGTACTTTGTTTGGTGATGGATTAGCAACATCTGCGGCGTCGTTATTTGGAGGTCCGCCAAACACCACGTATTCAGAGGTGACTGGCGCGGTAATGTTAACTAAAAACTTTAATCCAAAAGTAATGATGTGGACCGCTATAATTGCTATTGCTCTGGCATTTATTGCAAAAATGGGGGCTGGGTTACAAACCATACCGGTGCCTGTGATGGGCGGTATTATGATTTTATTATTTGGTTCGATTGCGGTCGTTGGACTCAATACGTTGGTTAAGTCGGGTGATGATTTAACAGCGCCTCGCAACTTAAGTATTGTTGCCCTTATTTTAGTGTGTGGCATTGGCGGAATGCACATAGGCAGCAGTCAATTTAGTTTAGAGGGCGTTAGCTTGTGTGCCGTTTTAGGTATAGTGCTTAATTTAGTACTCCCCAAAGTAGAGCAAACCGCTGCTTAACTTTGAACATTAGTTAAAATATTTGCACCAATTTGGCGCGTTTTAAACGCGCCTTTTTTATAACCTATTAAAAAGGTTATAAAAATAATGTTGGTCTAGTCCCTGCATTTAGTACTCTGAACACTATGTATTTAAGGAGTTACTATGTCAGAGGCCAATATTGTGGATATAACCCCGTTTTTAGCAAAGCATCAACTGCCTTTAAAGTATCAATATTTAAGTGAGCAGTACTTTGTACCTCTTGCGCATGACATTCTCGAATCAAAAAAATCATCAACTCCTCTCTTTGTTGGCATTAATGGTTGCCAAGGCTCCGGCAAAACAACCCTTGCAGACTTTTTAGTCACGTGGTTTAGCAACAATACGTCGTTAAATACGGTCGCTTTATCAATCGACGATTTTTACCTAGGTAAAGAAAGGCGTAAGCAACTAGCTCAAGACGTACATCCTTTATTTGTAACACGTGGCGTACCCGGTACACACGATACCGACCTGATGAATAAAACAATTACTCAGTTATTAGCCGGCGAGGTGGGGGTTGCATTACCGCGTTTTAACAAACACCAAGACGACTGCGTTGCAGAGCAAGATTGGGTTAAAAATGTATCGCCTGTTGATATTGTTTTTTTAGAAGGGTGGTGTGTAGGAAGCGAGCCACAGCCGCTATTTTCACTGAGCGAGCCACTGAATGAATTAGAGCAATTAAACGACAAAGAAGGTGTGTGGCGTCGTTGCATAAATAGCTGCTTAGCAAACGAATATAAATCTATTTTTAATAAAATAGATTATAAAATTATGCTCAAAGCGCCTAGCTTTTCAGATGTTTTTACGTGGCGAAAAGAGCAAGAACAAAAGCTAATAGCTAAAAGTGGTGTTGGTACAGGCACGATGACAGACGAGCAGTTAGTTTATTTTATATCTCATTTTGAGCGCATAACTCGTGAAAACTTAAATACATTGAGTCGTAAAGCAAACGCACTCATTGAGCTTGATAGCAATCGCGACATAGTAAATATGCACTTAACAAGTGATGATACCTTACAGCCTATTATTTTTACTGACTTGGACGGTACTTTACTCGATCATACCGATTACAACACAAGCAATGTAAGCGAATTACTTCAGCAGTTACAAAGCGCACACATACCCGTGGTATTTAATACCAGCAAAACATTTTGCGAAGTGGTTGAAATTAAAAACGAGTTAAACATTCAGCAGCCTTTTATTGTTGAAAATGGCGCAGCAGTATTTATACCGCAAAATTATTTTGAGCTTAAGCCAATAGGCTGTAAAGAAGTTGGTGGTTATTGGTGTTACGCGTTAGCGTCACCGCTATCAAGCTTGTTAAGTGATTTAGACACATTAGATTCACAATACAAAGCACACTATAAATTATTTAGTGAGTTAAGCAGCGAGCAAATAAGCGAGCTTACCGGATTAAACAATGCTCAAGCTAGGCGCGCTCAAACACGTGATTACTCCGATCCTTTGTACTGGTATGGCAGTGATGAATTACTCGATACCTTTGTAAATGACGTAACAGCACTTGGCTACGAAATAAAGATAGGTGGCCGATTTATTCATATTGCTAAAAATACAGATAAAAGCGCTGCGCAGCAGTGGTTAGTTAAACAATTTACCCAACATTTTAGAAAGCCTCTCACAGTAATTGCACTCGGTGATAGTGACAACGATAAGCAAATGTTAGAACACGCTGATATCGCCATCATCATCAATAACCCAAGCAGTAAAAAGCCGGTTAAATTATCACATAACAAGGCACGTTATTCTCAATCGCCCGCGCCGCAAGGCTGGGTTGAAGAAATAACAACACTGCCAAGCATTAGCAGCATTTTAAATATTATTGAGGAGCAAAAATCACATGGCTGATTTTTATCAAAATGGCATTATTACGACTTTGCATAACATTGCAGACAGACCCATTGAAGCGCTAGAAGAAGAGCTAATAGGCTTTAGTAAACAGCGCCCTATGGGGCTAATACTTCCTTCTTTATTTAGTGAATTGGAAGGCCCCGCACTTCAAAATATAATAAAAGAATTAAGAGAAGTGCCGTACTTATCACAAATAACAATTGGTTTAGATCGAGCCGATGAGCAACAGTACCGCCACGCACTCGGCTTTTTTAAAGAGTTGAACCAAAATCATAAAGTGTTATGGAACGACGGCCCGCGTTTGCAGGCACTTGACAAAGAGCTTCAAGAATTAGGCGTTGCTCCACGTGAACTCGGTAAAGGGCGTAACGTTTGGTATTGCATGGGCTATAAGCTTGCAACCGCTGAGGTTGAGTCTATTGCGCTTCATGACTGCGATATTTTAACCTATGACAGAAGCTTACTTGCACGTCTTATTTATCCGGTTGCACACCCACGTTTTAACTACGAGTTTTGTAAAGGGTTTTACCCGCGTACAGCTAACGGTAAAATTAATGGCCGTGTATCGCGTTTACTAGTGACGCCTTTGTTACGCTCATTTAAAACAATTTTAGGTAATACAGACTACCTTGAATATATGGATTCATTTAGATACCCATTAGCGGGCGAGTTTTCGTTTAGGCGCGACGTATTAAACGATATTCGTATTCCAAGTGACTGGGGGCTTGAAATAGGCGTATTGAGTGAAATGTATCGAAACTATTCGCATAACCGTTTATGCCAAGTAGATATTGCCGATAACTACGATCACAAACACCAAGCGTTGTCGCTTGACGATCAAAGTGCTGGCTTGTCTAAAATGTCGATTGATATTACCAAGGCATTATTTAGAAAACTCGCTACGCAAGGGGTGACATTTACTAGCGAGACAATTCGTTCATTAAAAGCAACGTACTACCGAATTGGCTTAGATTTTATTGAAACCTACCACAATGATGCGCTTATGAACGGACTAACACTGGATGTTCACCAAGAAGAAAAAGCCGTAGAAATGTTTGCACAAAACATTATGGAGGCAGGCCAACACTTTTTAGATAACCCAATGGAAGCGCCATTTGTGCCAAGTTGGAACCGTGTCGTGTCGGCTATGCCAGATGTATTTGAACGTTTAAAAGAAGCGGTAGAGCTCGATAACGAAGAATACAGTTAAGTTAAAAAAATAAATATAAAAACGGTTAAAGGAGTCGCGTGTGAGTACAGTGAATGAATTATTTTTACAGCGAGTAGAGCAGCACCTACACATTATTTACCAAGATGTTGAGCTGCCTATATCGATAGCAGAGTTTGCACAGCAACTCATTAAAATTATTTTAGGTGACAGTCCACTTCGCGACCCAACTCCACACACTAACCGATGGGATGAGCAAGACATTGTACTGATTGCTTATGGTGATTCGATTATAAAGCACGACGACACTGAGTTTGCGGTAGCAAACCCAATCGAAGCCCCACTAAAAACCTTGCATAGATTTATAAAAGAGCAGTGCGATATGCAAATTAACGCCCTGCATATTTTACCTTTTTATCCGTATAGCTCAGACGAAGGCTTTGCGGTAATGAACTACGTACAAGTAAACGAGTCATTAGGCGATTGGGAAGATATAAAACGCATTGCTAAAGATGTAAAGCTAATGGCTGATTTAGTTATTAACCATTGCTCTAGCCGAAGTGTGTGGTTTGAAAACTTTTTAAACGATTTGCATCCCGGCAAAGATTACTTTAAAACGGCAAGCTTAAGCGACGATTTAAGCCAAGTTGTTCGTCCGCGCACATCGTCTTTACTCAATACAGTAACAACTCCCAGTGGTGAAAAGCATGTATGGTGCACATTTAGCCATGATCAGGTTGATTTTGATTTTGCTAACCCTGAGGTGTTAAAAGAGTTTGTAGGCATTATTCGTCATTATTTAGACAATGGCGTGCGGCTTTTTAGGCTCGATGCTGTGGCATTTTTATGGAAACAAATTAATACAAGTTGTATTAACCTGCCTCAAACCCATGAAGCTGTTAGGCTAATGCGCACGCTTATTGAGCATGTAGAGCCAAGTGTGGTGATCATCACTGAAACTAATATTCCAAACCAAGAAAATCTTTCGTATTTTGGTAATGCCAATGAAGCGCATGCCATTTATAACTTTGCTTTACCTCCGTTACTGCTGCATACCTTATTAAGTGGCGATAGTACGGCACTTAAGCATTGGATGATGAGTATGCCACCGGCTCAAAACGGTACCGCATACTTTAATTTTATTGCGTCTCATGATGGTATAGGGCTTCGTCCAATTGAGGGATTACTGCAGCCAACTGAAGTGGCGTCGCTGGTCAGTACAACCATGCAATTTGGTGGTCGGGTTTCAATGCGAACAAGTAATGATGGCACCCATACACCGTATGAGTTAAATATTGCGTTATTTGATGCAATGCAAGGAACACACAATGGGCCTGACAAATTTGGCTTTGAGCGTTTTATGTGCGCGCATGCCATTATGTTCGCGCTTGAGGGGATACCTGGCTTATATATTCATAGTTTACTTGCCACAACCAATGATTATGAGCGGTTTGAAAACTCGCAACACAACAGGGCAATTAATCGCCATCGTTGGCAAGAATCAAAACTGTTAGCCGCAATTGGCGAAAAATACAGCCATCATCACAAAGTGTTCACTTCAATTAAAAACTTATTAGGTGTGCGTAAAAAACAACGTGCATTCCATCCTAATGCCACTCAGTTTACGCTACATCTTTCTGGTGGATTATTTGGCTTTTGGCGCCAGAGTATAGACCGCAGACAAAGTATTTTTTGTGTATTTAATATTAGCGATAAACCGCAAACGCTTTTATTGGCTGACTTAAATTTAATTAATACCCAACAGTGGTATGACTTAGTGTCAGGAAAAACAATAGAGGAAGGGCAGTTAACGATTGAACTTGAACCGTATCAATGTGTTTGGCTAAGTAATATAAAATAACAAATAGGCCGGGCAAGTGTTGCCTGGCCTATTATTCACTTTAAATTAAAGCTTGTATGAAAAGCTTACATAACCAAAGCGGCCAATGTTATCGTAGGTTGCGCTACCGGCGCCTGTACCGCGTGTACCGTATGGTAGTTCACGGTTAAATAGGTTATCTACACCTACTTTAACGCCAACACCGCTATCGAAGCTGTAACCTACAGTCATATCGGTAATAAAGTATTTACCGTAGCTCATGTTGCTATTTGGGTTTGAGTTTTGAGCAAGTTCAACATTTGTGTAAAGGTCTACTTCGTCAATAAAGCGTGTTTCAACAGTGCTGAAAAAGCGGTCAATTGAGTAGCTTACAGATAGATTTGCTTGCCATTTAGCTTCGCCAGATGTACCTGCGGCTTCAATAAAGTTGCTTGGATCATCTTGGAAAGGGTAGTCTTTACGTTCAATTAAGTAAGTACCAATTAAACGTGTTTTAAAGCTACCTTCTAGGGCTTCAAAATCATAGCCTAGTTCAAAATCAACACCTGAAGCTTTTTGACCCGCCACGTTTAATACAGAGTTTTGAATTAACGAAATTTCGCTGTTTGCATCGCGCGTAATTAGATTACAGTACTGGTTGTTGATGCCAGTAGTGCTGTCTACACAGCGGTCAAGAATATCTTGCGCGCTGATTGTGTCAATGGCATCTTCAAGTTCAATTTCCCAGTAATCGATAGTTAATACTGCGTTGTCTATAAACTCTGGTTGGTAAACAATACCTACTGTTGTACTTGTTGACTCTTCACCTTTAACATCACATTTAGCTAAAGAATTATCGATTATTACATGCTAATAAATAAGAATAAACCCTCTGTAGGCCCTGCTATCAATGGGTTCTCTTAGTGAATAAATTTCATTTATGTTGTTTTATTTTGTAAATTTTGTTTAAGTTTTGGTGATAAATAGATCGCTATTTACTATTTTATTTACCTTTTTTAGTTACGCTATTTACATTGGGTGAGTAAAATTAAATTTAACGTCGCATTTTTGATCTTTTTCTTGTTTATTTCGGCTGGAGGATGCAAGGGTTAGTTTTAGGAATGGATTCTGTTTTAGCTAACTAAGTAAGCATAAATGTAAAGTAAATGTATACATTTTGAATGTTTAATGAGCATATGTTTTAGCGGCGTTATTCAAAAAAATTTTCAGGTTGAGTAAATTTCATTATCCAGTGACTTAAATGATGCTTATTTGTTATGATTGTGTGCTAATTTATTTTTTACTAATTAAATGTAAACCCCCTTTACAGTATTAAGTCGTTGTTGCTTCGTTACTTTAAACTCTTTACTTGATACAATTAACAGACTTAAAAATATAGGGTTTTTCATGAAATATTGTTACTTCGTTATTATTTTATTATTGAGCACATTAAGTAATGCAAGCGAGCCTGTAGACCTAGAGTTAAATATGAAAAACACGGGGCTTGCATATAAAAAGGCAGTGCAAGCTACTGAGCTTACAGATTTTAATGCAGCAATTGACGAGTTTATTAACCTGGTTGAAGTAAGTAAAACAGCCAAGTTTTATAAAAAGCCTGAAAAGTCTGTGCAAGGTCTTGATAAAGTGCTCTCTCAGGCAAAGCTTGCTAAAAAAACGGCAAACGAACAAGGCTTGGTAGCAGCGAAAGTACCACTAAAAAGTATTGATAATCTACGTAAAAAGTATCATAAACTACATGAGCCTCCCGGCTTTTTTGAATTATTGTTTGGAAAGTAAGGAACAATTATGGAAATTTCAGTTTCATTATTAGATGGCCAAAAGCAAAGCGCAAAATTTGGTGATTTAGAAGTAATTAGCGATCAAAGTATTGCTGCCGGTGGTGGTGCAGAGCACCCAGAACCATTTGATTACTTTTTAGTAAGTATGGTGTTGTGCGCCGGGTTTTATGCCCGCAAATTTTGTGAGCAACGTGATATTTCTACAGAGGGAATGACACTTATACAAAATAATGAAAACGTAGATGAGAACGGTAAAAAACTATTTTGTATCGAAATTAACTTACCTGATGGTTTTCCTCAAAAGTACAAAAAAGCACTTATTGCAGCAGTGAATACGTGTACGGTAAAAAAAGTAATTCAAGCAGTGCCTGAGTTTTCTGTCGTAGTAAAATAAAGTATTAACAGGTAGCACTTAAAGTGTTGCCTGTTTTATTAAAAATTTACCTCATGCGCTTTTGACTCAATAGTTAGCAAATTAACCAATGCCTTTATTATAAACCCTCGCGCCATAGCCATTTCTTATTTTGTTTCTAGTTTGATTATTACTCGTAAGATCTGCGATTTTTTGCTTTAAACAGTAAATTTGTTGACTATTTAAACAAACAAATCAAAAAATAATCACTTAGATCAAAAATACTGGCTATTCATTTTTAGGCTGTTATAACTATAAATAATATAATAAAAATAGTTAAACAATATATACAGTAGATACTGAGGTAATTTATGAGCGACGCAATACAACAAGAACAAATAGATCAAGGGGTAATGGAAACCCTAAGAGAGCGCGACCATAGTGCCTTAGCACAGCAAGTTAACCACCTTGCATGCAACCACAACGATATTATTGAGCTGCTGGCTCACTATATGGCGTTGAGTGAGCAAGATAATGACGAATTATTTGATGATTGGTACGATAATTTGTCAAAAGAACAACTCACAGTCCTAAAAGTTTTTGAGGTATACAGAGGCCAATACGAACACCAAAATTAATTCTGTACTATTGTAAGTATGTTTAAAAGTATTTTTATATGGCTGCTAATATAGTTAAAAGTGAATACAAATTAACTATAATAGCTTAGCGACAACATTGATTAGTTACTTGTGATAAAGGCGTACTTTAACGTGCTAAATTCAGAAACAATAAAATCTAGAAATAACGTAAAAATAATTGGTAGCGGCTCTAAAACATTGCTATTTGGACATGGATTTGGATGTGACCAAAACATGTGGCGCTTTTTAACCCCTTATTTAGAGACGCAATTTAGGGTTGTGCTTTTCGATTATGTGGGGTCAGGTAATTCAGACATATCACAATACGACATACAGCGATACAAGAAACTAGAAGGCTATGCATTAGATGTTATAGAAGTATGTACTGCTTTGGAATTATCTGATGTTGTATTTGTTGGTCATTCTGTCAGTAGTATGATTGGTGCGTTGGCTGCTTTTGAAAGACCTGACTTAATTAGTAAGTTAATTATGGTATGCCCCTCGCCTTGCTTTTTAAATTTCCCGCCAGATTACCAAGGTGGCTTTGATAAAGAAGACTTGCAAGAATTATTAAGTTTAATGGATAAAAATTATATCGGTTGGGCTGATTACCTTGCACCTTTAGTTGTAGGTAATGCTAACTCGGCTGAGTTGATTGGCGAGCTTTCAGGTAGTTTTTGTTCTACCGATCCTGTTATAGCCAAAAATTTCGCAGAGGCGACGTTTTTTTCTGACTATCGTTTTCTATTAAAGAAAATAAAACAACCTACATTAATTTTGCAAAGCCAAGATGATGCTTTGGCGGATGTATCTGTTGGTGAGTTCGTAAAACAAGAGATAGAAACCAGCTCGCTCAGTGTTATAAACGCCCAAGGTCATTGTTTACAAATGACTCATCCCGAGATTGTAAGTGAATCTATTATTAATTACATACAGTAATTGGTGTGAGTAAATTCAACCCAAATAATGTAACACCAACAACTTATTCAGTTGACTGCTTTCTATGCGGTGCTTTAATAACTGACTCTAAAAATACAATTGTTTATGTAAACAACTATTTTGAAAGCCACTTACTTTGGAAGCCGGATGAGTTAGTGGGTCAAAATATAAATAAAATTTTGACAAAATCGTCAAGAATTTTTTTTCAAAGCTACCTTATTCCCACTGTACTTCATGAGAAAAAGTCTGAAGAAATGCAGTTGATCATTTTTAATGGGCAAGGGCGAAAAACCCCGATGACTATTAACGCGCAGATAAATGAAGAGGGATTGGTGTTCTGGAGTTTGTTTAATGCAACTAAGCAAGACCAGCTTTACGATGAGTTGATAAAAACACGAGAAAAGTTAGAAGAGCAAGCTGAAAAACTAAAGTCTTTAGCAGCAACCGATGAGCTAACAGGCTTATTAAACAGAAGAGAAATGAATTACCGAAGTGGGTTGTTATTGGACCAATCGTTAAGGTCAAAGCAAACAATTGCGTTACTTGTTATAGATATAGATGACTTTAAAATAATTAACGATACTTTTGGTCATTTAGAAGGTGACCGAGTTTTAAAAGAACTTGGGCAAGTACTTAAAAAATTTGGTCGTCAAACAGATTTAATCTCGCGTTATGGCGGGGAAGAGTTTTTAATCATGCTCCCCGACACTGATAAAAAAGGTGCTGTGCTATTTTGTAATAGGCTGCATACACTTATTGCTACGGTTTTAGTGAATGATAACCCTGTCACTGTGAGTATTGGTTTGACTATAAGTAATAGTACTAAATCATTCCTTGATTTATTTACACAAGCCGATAATGCAGTGTATGAAGCCAAAGCATGTGGTAAAAATAGAACGCAGCTATATGGCGACAAGGGTAACCTTTAATAGCTACTTTAGTTGCCGCACGTATTCTTAATAAGTGAATTGCTGGATTGCCAAATTCTATTCCATATTTTATCAATATCATTAAAGCTAGGTCTTTGACTAAACTTTTCAAAACTAGCAACACTTACCCCGTTTGAGTTTATTTCACCCACTTTAAAATTAAATACATACTGGCATTCCATCCCCATACGCAAATCCGAAAGCACCACGTTATTTTGTTGTTCATGTACTGAATAAAAACCTTTGGTAAACCATTGCAATCGTTTTACTCCCCATTCATTTTTTATGTCATTTAATAACGCAGGAGTTGTGTTGTAAGCATGAAAAGTGACTTCACTTGGTTTATCGAACACAGATGCATAGCCTTCATAATATTGCCCATCAGACATAGCAACAAAACGCCAAAGCAATGTAGTAAGAGGGGCTGGCGTACTTATATACTTCTCATACGTAATGTTTTTATTGTTCAGTGCCGTTTTTACTTTGTCATCAATCATGACTTTTAATGCAAAAGACGTACATAAGTAAAGTGAGCTTAATCCAAGCGCGATACTATTTATTTTGTAGGCGGTATTTGATGATACTTTAGGAAATAACGTACACACCACTCCTAGCAGTAATGGAAGTGTATAAAGGGGATCAATTATAAACATATTTGATAACGCAAACGGATGCTCGGTAAATGGCCACATTAGTTGCGTACCATATACAGTAAAACTATCCAGTAATGCGTGAGTTGATAAACACAAAAATACCAACCAAAACCATCTCATTTTATAGGTTTGCATGCCGGTATGTATTTTTAAGATAAGCCACACAATAAGTGGACTTATTAACAAGTGAATAAAAAAAGAGTGGCTAAAACCGCGATGATAAGTGAATGACTCTACAGGCCCGCCATAAGGCAAAAACACATCTAAGTCGGGCAAGGTGCCAAGCGCCGCCCCCCAAAATACCGCTTTACGACCAATTTTATTGCCTAATACGGCGTAGCCTACAGCACTACCCAAAGCAACCTGTGTTAACGAGTCCATATTAATCCTTTATTAATTACTAGCCTGATTATACTGATTAAAAGCGTAAAAAGGTCACTTATAATGCAAGCTTTGGTTTTATAAAATCTAAAAATGCAACAATGCGAGACGACACCGCACTGTTTTTGTAATAAACGGCTTGTATATCTTCTCGGTGGTTTGGTGTTTTAATACTATTTGGTAAAACATTGACTAACCTGCCAGCTTTTAAATCGTTTCCAATCATAAAATGCGAAAGTAATGCAACGCCTTGGTTTGCTATACATAGTTGTCTAATTGTTTCGCCGCTGCTTGCTGTGATTGCAAATGAAAGCTTTGAAGGTATATCAAGAGGCCAGTTGTTGAGCGTGGGTGAGTCGGTAAAACCGATAAGTTTATGTTGGCTTAAATCGCTTGCTTGACTAAGTTCAGGTGCGTTTTTCAAATACTCAGGGCTTGCGACCAAATGCAATTTACTGGCCCCCAACTTTTTTGCATACAGGTTTGAATCTTTTAAATCACCAATACGTATAGCTAAGTCAGTTTTATGTTCTAGCAAATCAATAATGCTGTCGTGGGAGGTTATATCAAGCGTAATGTGGGGGTATTGCATATTAAACTCAGCAATCAAAGGTACCAATTGGTGCAGTACAAAAGGACTTGCTGCATCAATACGTAACTTACCACTAGGCAACTGTTTTAATAGTTTAATTGCCTCTTCGCCAGTTTGTAAGGTGTTTAAGCCATCACGAGCATATTTGATAAAGGTATGGCCCTCTTCGGTTAGCTCTAATCGACGGGTGGTCCTATTTAGTAACGTACATTGTAACGTATTTTCAAGACGAGACACGGCACGCGACACTTTTGCTACTTGCTGATCAAGCAAATTAGCGGCTGCTGAAAAACTCCCGCTATCTACTACCGTTAAAAACATTTCTAAGTCTTCAGTTTTTGCATGCTGAGCCATATTTTAACAACCTTACTTTTGCATTTATTACAAAAGTATTTTGTCACTAATGCTATTTTTTGCAAACACATTTTTAGTCAAACTACACGCCTTAATAAATAATGAGGATAAAATTATGCCATTGGCTTTGTGGGCGCTTACCTTAAGCGCATTTGCAATAGGAACAACCGAGTTTGTAATAGTAGGCTTAGTGCCTACCATTGCGAACGACTTAGGTGTGAGCTTGCCGTCAGCAGGTTTGTTAGTGAGTTTGTATGCAGTAGGTGTGGCTATTGGCGCGCCCGTGTTAACAGCATTAACTGGGCGATGGAACCGTAAAATTGTATTAATAAGCCTAATGGGCTTATTTGTGCTGGGGAACTTATTAGCATGGCAAGCGCCAAGTTATGAAACATTAATACTTGCGCGTATTTTAACAGGCTTAGCCCATGGGGTGTTTTTCTCAATTGGTTCTATGATTGCCACAAGCTTAGTAAGTAAAGATAAAGAAGCCAGTGCTATTGCAATTATGTTTACAGGCCTTACCGTTGCACTTGTAACAGGAGTGCCATTAGGAACGTGGATTGGCCAACACTTTGGTTGGCGTGCTACATTTTTAGTGGTATCAGTGTTGGGCTTAATTGCTTTGCTAGGAAGCGCTATTTTGGTACCTAAAAACTTGAAGCAGTCTATCCCTGCAACCTTTAAAGAACAGCTTCAGGTTATTGTTAAACCGCGCTTATTGCTCGTATATCTAATGACTATTTTAGGTTATGGCGGCACGTTTACAGCATTTACTTATTTAGCGCCGATTCTAGAGCAAGAAACTGGCTTTGCCCCCTCAGCTATTGGTTTAATTATGCTGGTTTATGGTGCATCTGTAGCGGTAGGCAATATTTGGGGTGGAAAATTGGCGGATAAACGCGGCCCCATTAGCGCACTGAGTATTATATTTAGCGCGTTAACAATTATTTTATTGGCTTTTACCTTTACCATGGAATCAAAAGTAGCCGCAATACTAACTATTTTAATATGGGGTGCATTTGCGTTTGGTAACGTACCGGGCTTACAGCTTTATGTCGTAAAGCAGGCGCAAAAGCATACTCCTAATGCGGTAGATGTTGCATCGGGCTTAAACATAGCAGCGTTTAATATTGGTATAGCACTGGGCTCAATTATTGGTGGTAGTGTAGTGGAGGGCATGTCGCTTCAAGATACCGCTTGGATTGGCGCAGCAATATCCGCTTTAGCATTAATTGTAACCCGTTACAGTGGCATGCTTGATAAGCGGGAAATTCAGCGAGCATAAAGTGTAAACTTTGTATCATTAAGCCCTTGAAACGCATTTTTATAACCTCATAGCTACTGTGAGGTTATTTTTTGAGAAAGTAAAAGGTGTATTTTTTAAGGCTATTCAATAGCTGTATTTTAAACCAACTTATAAGGATAGAGCCATGACACAACGTGTAATTGAAATGCCAGATTTAGGTATGGGAACATTCCGTTTAGAAGGCGACACCGCCTACAATTCAGTAAAAATGGCGTTAGATGTCGGGTTTCGCCATATAGACACAGCGCAAATTTATGGTAACGAAGAGCAAGTAGGCCAAGCCATAAAAGACAGCAACATCCCGCGTAGCGAAATATTTTTAACCACTAAAGTGTGGAATAACAAACTCAATAAAACTGATTTTATTGCAAGCGTAGAAAAGTCTTTAGAAAAGCTGCAAGTAGACTCTGTTGATTTATTGCTTATTCATTGGCCTGCGCCATCAAACGATGAGCCAATGAGTGAGTACCTAACTGAGCTTTTAAAAGCTAAACAGCTTGGTTTAACAAAACATATTGGCGTGTCTAATTTCACTATTGCAAACTTAAACGAAGCAATGCAAACGCTAGATTCGCGTGAAATATTTACTAACCAAGTTGAGGTACATCCGTATTTAACCAATACTAAGCTACGCGCTTTTTGTGCTCAGCACGGTATACACGTAACGGCTTATATGCCGTTTGTGGTCGGTAAAGTACTAAAAGATGAAACGATTCTTGATATAGCGAATAAGCATAACGCTTCACCTGCGCAAATTGTAATTGCATGGGTAAACGCCAATGGCATGACCACCATTCCATCGTCAACTAAGCGTAAAAACTTGGAAGATAACTTTAACGACCATGTTAAGTTAGACGATGAAGACATTGCCCGTATTGATGCACTTGATTGTGGCGACCGCCAAGCAACGCCTGATTTTGCGCCGCAGTGGGATCAGTAATAAAATACGCAAAACAACATTAGGTGTAGCAAAGCTGCACCTTTATTTTTTTAAAAGGACTCCGTATGTTAACGGTAATTGCCACTATAGCGAGCAAAAATATTGATGCAGATGTAGTATTAACCGCACTCGAAAATCTGCAAAAGTATTCACGTCAAGAAGTAGGCTGTCTACGTTATGAGCTATCGGTAAAAAGTGATGCGCAGCAAACGACCTATTTAGTAAGTGAGCAGTGGGTATCAGATGAGCATTTTGAATCGCACAAAAACGAGCCTCATTTTAAAGCTTTTGGAACACAAGTTACTGGGCTTCTAACAAACAGTAATATTGACGTGTACAACACCATTGGCTAGTAAAAATAGTAGTAAAATACAGTGGCAATTTAAAAATACATCACCATTTGTGTTACTCAGTATTTTAAATACCAACCTGGTATAAATCTCAGCCTTTTTTATTTAATCGATAAATCGTACTTTAAAATAAGCGCGTCTATGTAACGGGCACGTAATGTGTGTTGTTTTTCGTGATCGGCGCCGTGGCCTAATGCTTTATTGAGTAACTTCATCGCGGGGTGAAGCTGCGTGCGCTCTTGCTGGCTTAAACTCCCTTTAGTGCGCAATTCAGTAATATCGTCTACCAGCAAGCGGCCTATATCCACACATACTATTTCGTCAATTAACCCGTTTTGTGTCAGTACACCGTATTTGCTGCATAAAAACTGTTGCCACACTTGCTGTAAATGCTCGTCTATTTCGCAGCCAAATAATTCTTCATTAAAATTAAAGCCTTGCTGAGCAAGTTTACTCAGGCTTGCTGTGTACTGCTGTGCAAAATAATTAAAGGCATTGCTTGAGGATTCAATTTTTTGTTTTATTAGCCCTTGCCCCCAATTTACACAACCTCGCGGGTAATAATCATCGTACTCTTCACATTCATACAAACCAGAATACGAGCTGCAACTTAACTGGCTTTTTATACAATAACTTGGTTTCGGAAAAATACTTTGCTGCTGCCATGTATCTAGTTGCTCGGCGTCAATATTTAAAGCATGGCAAAGCTCATCGGTGGTATAAAAATGAGTGGCTAAGTAGTCAGATAAACGCATAAAGGCTCGCTTAAAGTTAAAAATACAAATACTGTTTAAATGTACAGTGTTTGTATTTTGTATTATCAAACTAAATAACACAAGCCATTTTACGTTTATTATTGGCTTAGGCCTGCAAAAATGTGTGCAAGTATGTTACAAATAGCGCAAGTTTTATAAATAATGAATTTTTATGCGCACCCTAGAACAAATTAAACAAGCAAGCTTAATTACCGCCATTAAAACCCCCTATTTAGCGAATGGTGAAATAGACCTAGCAAAGTACGATGAACTCGTTGAAATACAAATTGCAGCGGGTGTAGATGGTATTGTGGTTGGTGGTACAACCGGCGAAGGCCAGTTAATGAACTGGGAAGAGCATTTAATGCTTATTGCGCACAGTGCAAGCAAGTATGGCGATAAGCTGTTAATTGTAGGGAATACAGGTAGCAATAATACCCGCGAAGCTATTAAAGCCACTAAGTATGGCTTTGCAAGTGGTATGCATGCCGCGCTGCAAATTAACCCATATTATGGCCGCACCTCTATTGCTGGTGTTAACGAGCACTTTAAACGTGTACTGGATATTGGCCCTGCGTTTATTTACAACGTAGCAGGGCGCACAGGGCAAGATTTAACCCCGGATATTATTGAGCCATTAGCAAAACACCCTAATTTAATTGGTGTAAAAGAATGTGGTGGTAACGAGCGTATTGCCCATTACGAGCAGCAGGGCATTGCGTGTTGGTCAGGTAACGATGACGAAGCACACGATGCACGCCACACACACAATGCACACGGTGTTATATCGGTCACATCTAATCTTATACCAGGGTTGTTCCGCCAGTTAATGGATACTAAAAATGATGCGTTAAATACCGCATTACAACCTTTAATGAACTGGCTATTCTGCGAGCCAAATCCGATTGCAATAAACACCGCAATGATGATGACAGGTGCAGTAAATCCCGTATTTAGATTACCGTATTTGCCACTGAGTGATGAGCAGCAACAAATAGGGTTGCCACTTATTAATAAGTTAAATGAAGCCGATGTAGTGGGTGGCAAGGCTAGTTTACTTAACAGCGATGAAGTATTAACTCTCTCTTAATTAAGGTATGAGGCTAAAAGTGAAGCGTAAATAATTTCACTTTTGGCCTTTTTTATTGCCAGTAATAATTTAATTTAAGTTTCCAGCTTGTTAGGTTTGAATGTTTGTAACTAACGCGAATGTCAAAATTTTGATTTATAGGAATTGATATTTCAGCTTGGGTTGATGACTTATCATCATTTCCTAATATAAATTGTTCGTGAGAAGCTCTTAATTTAATATCTGAGTATAGTGTTGTTATTAGACCTAGCTCTAACGATGCATCATAAATATTGTCTGTAGCAGCAAGATCTCCAATATACCCGTTAGCAAGCGTAAAGATCAGGGTTTTATTATTATTGGTCAGATAAGATTTACCTATTCCACCCATTACAAACGTGTTTGTGCAGCTTTGGCAAAGTGTATTCTGCCTTTCAAAACCAGCATTGACCTTCCATGAAAGGTTATTCTCTTTTGGCCATTTAACATAGGCTGGTGAAAATGACTCTAAATCCAGTAAGTGCAGTTTATCTAGATACAAATTAGAGTTTAAGATAGAGACTTCAGTATCAACCATTTCTAAATTGGAAAACGCAATGCGTGCAACATCTGACGCTAAAGAGTCAAAATAACTGAGTCTAAATCCCAAACCAAAGTTTTGTTGTTTGTTTACCTGGGTTGAAGAAACAGACATATTTGATGGTTTTTGCCCTTTGTGAGGCGCTTGCTGGGTATATGATGAAACGTGCACTTCATTGCCAATTGGGAGCGTTAAACGCGTTTTAATAAGTGCTTTTTTTAAGCTTTTAATATGGTCAATATTGTGTTTTTTTATTTGCTGTAATTGGACTAGCTCAAATAATGTTTCAATAATTCGCTTTTTACTTTTTATGCTGAGTGAGGTGAAATCATTTTTCTCAAGAAAATCAGGTGTTTTGTATATTTGCTCTGCAATGGTTGATTCGTTGCCAGTCAGCTTTTTCATATACTCAATAAAAACAGTACTTCGAGATGGCGTAAAGCGTACCTCTTGAACCAGCTTTTTATTGTTATAAGTGGCCTGATTTAACTTTGAAAAAACAGTTGTAGGGATCATCCACGGCGAGCTGTTATTTGTTAACTGCTTTCCTATAACAAGCTCTATTAGTTGCGCAATATGAAACGCGCAGTTTTCATCAGCAAAATAGTAATCGAATTGCGCACCGAGTATTTCCCATAAATGATTAGCAATAAACTTTGTATCGTCATTTTTTAAGGCAAGCTTATATTCCCAAAGATCTCTGAGTTCTATTTCACCGTAATTATGTTGATGACGGTAAAACAATTGATCCGAAAACCCTGCTTTATAACCGCCAAACAAGCCTTTTGTTATATAAACTAGACCATTTTCGTTATCCGGTACATGAGCACCATAATTTATGCTGTAATCGAGTAATTTATTATTTTTGGCCGATGACCGATTTAGTTTTAACAACAAATGCCCATAAAGTGATGCCGGATTACTCATATAACCAGATGCAAATATTAGGCTTATAGAATGTATTGGTTGCGCATCTCGCCATTGTTCTAGTTCAATACAGGAGGACCTAGGCTGCGTAAATATTAACCCTTGTTTTTGTAGCCAGCTGTATCGTGCAGGATATTTACATTGTGTTAGTGGGTCTTTGTTAAAGCTTTGCACTGTCGCTTTTAGCTCTTCAAAAGGGCTTGTTGCTCCGCGAGAAGATATAAAAAATGATGTGTTTGTAATATAGCTTTCATTAAACGCTGGTTTTTTGTAATGGCCTAAACTTAACCACGTGGGATGTTGAGCTAATTGATTTAATGTTGCAGATGCTTGAAGATTAAACGAAGCAATAAAAAAGATAAAAATTAAAAAAGAATAAATTTTCATAAATACCCAACGGGCTTGGGGTAGAAAAGGCTAAAAGGGCTAAAATTAGCCCTTTTATATATTATATTGCAGAACAGTTAGCTGAGAACTGGCTAGCAATATTGCTTTCAACAAGTGTGTAAAGAGCCTGAGCATCGTTTACAGATGTTTGAGCAAAATCATTACGTATCGTTGAGATCATTTGAGAATGAGCTGAGCTATCACACTCACGTACATTTAGCATTGCTGAGATGTACTCGCCTTCACCTTGGGCAATTTCTTGCTCTAGGATTGGGAATGTTTGTTGGATAAATTGTGCAGTTTTAACGTTTGCACCTTTACAGCTTTCTACAGATGAAACATTTGAAGAAACAGCGGTTGTTCCTAAATCCCAAATAACATTTGAGATAGCAGCGGCTGTGCCGTTATCAGGAAAAACCATTGCACCGATACCACATTGTTGCCATGGGTTAACATCTGCTTGCGCTGGGGTTACTACGAAAGCACTTGCTAATACTGCTGCAGTTAAACATCTTTTTATCATTATTAAATCCTTATTTAAATGTCCCTTAAATGGGGCTTGAATTCTATACATAAGAAAGCTTAAGAGCAATAACCCGTTTTAAAAAATTAATAATAAGTATATTTTGTAAATTTTATGGGGTAAATATTTTCGATAAGTGAGGCTCTGAACACTTTGTGAGAGAAACTATTGATTTATTGGTAAGCAATTTTAATAAAACAAAATATTTAAATAGTAATATTGTTTAAAACTAACTGTTGGCTCATTTTTGCTGTATAATTTGCGACCCTTGATAATGTGGCCGTAGGTTATACAGCATGAATTTTAAATCTTTTAGTTTCGCACCTGAAATCATCCAGGCATTAGACGAACTTAACTATCACACTCTTACGCCCATTCAGCGCGCAGCTATTCCAGCTGTTCGTAAAGGTAAAGACGTTTTAGCCAGTGCACAAACTGGTACCGGCAAAACTGCCGCGTTTGCTTTACCTGTTATTCAAAAATTAATTGAGTCAGACTTAAGTACAACCAACGCACCTAATGCACTGGTATTAGCGCCTACACGCGAATTAGCAGAGCAAATAGCCAATAACTGCAAAGAGTATGCAAAGCATACCTCGCTAAAAGTAGTGAGTTTATTTGGTGGGGTGAATACTACAGGCCAAGAAAACGCATTAAAAGCAGGTGTTGATATTGTAGTCGCAACTCCGGGCCGTTTATTAGATCATATTCGCCTAGGTAACTTAAGCTTAGCAAATGTAAAGCACTTAGTATTAGATGAAGCTGACCGCATGCTTGATATGGGCTTTATCACAGACATGCAAACTGTGATTAAAAGCTGTGCAGATGATCGTCAAATTTTATTGTTTTCTGCTACATTCCCTGCAGCTATTAAACAATTTGCTTCTAAAGTACTTAAGCAACCTGAAATTGTGCGTGTTGACCAAACTAACAGTACCGCATCTACTGTACAGCACGTTGTATACCCAGTGGAAGAGCGCCGCAAACAAGAGCTTCTATCTGAGCTGATTGGTAAAAAGAACTGGCAGCAAGTGCTTGTGTTTGTAAATATGAAAGACACCGCGGATGAGCTAGTTAAAGAACTAAACCTTGATGGTATTCCTGCAACAGTTTGCCATGGCGATAAATCACAAGGTAACCGACGCCGAGCTTTACGTGAATTTAAAGAAGGTAAGGTACGTGTGCTAGTGGCCACTGAAGTTGCTGCACGTGGTATTGATATTGATGGATTACCCCGTGTAATTAATATTGATTTACCATGGCTTGCTGAAGATTACGTTCACCGTATTGGTCGTACAGGCCGTGCTGGTAATCAAGGCCAAGCAATATCGTTTGTAAGCCGTGAAGAAGAAAATACACTATTTGAAATAGAAACATTAATTGGTCAAAAAATTAAGCGTGTTTACCTCGAAGGTTATGAAGTAAGTAACCGTGAAGTACTTATTGATAAAATAGGTAAAAAACCCGCTCATTTACGCCGTACTCGTTCTAATAAACTATCAGGACAGGCAACGGGTGAAGCTCGCGCAGTAAACCGTTCGCGTATATCTAAAGTGCGTAAAAGCTTAAAAGGTGCAAAGCTGTCACTTAAGAAATAACAGCGAATATAAGAATTAATAAAAACCTGAGTTT